>JAYVKQ010000691.1:0-11866 GCA_043768285.1 Saprospiraceae bacterium
ACATAGGCGAATTGTTTTTTATGCGATAATACACCTGGGCTTGTATAGTGTTTTATCTCTTTTACCCTTGCCCCTCCTACAATAATATCGGGATTGCCAACATTATCAGCAGCGACTGTATGTTGCTCATGCTCTATATCTGAATAACCACCAGTAGGATATTTTACTTGAATCAATAGACTCGCCAAAGAATTGATGTTGGGTTCTCTAATTGCATTATTACCAGAGAAATTCATTTGATTTGGTGGAGAATTTAAAGTCACGGAGGGTATCAAGCCTGTATTATTATTGAAGCCATTATAATACCCCCAATGGTCAATTCCATTAGATTCAATATCTGGCAAAGCTGTGGATTGATAGGCAAATTCATGTGTTTTTTTTGGTAATGTTGTCTCAATTAATGATTCTTCTTCTATTTTGTTAAGCGTTAGACGATTCGTAACAGGGTTATTTTGAATAATATTAAACTTTCTTAAAGGCTTTTCTGCTCCCATATTATTAAAGACAGATAATTTTATTGCATCTAACTTCAAAACATCTGTTTTAACAGTTACCCCATTAAATGTTAGGTTGGATGGAGAATTGGTAAATTCAATTTTTTCAATAGCAGTAGTACCCAACTTATACGTAATGGTATTTATAAACCTACGAAACCGTATTTTATTGGGTATATTGACATTTGTGGAAAAACTTACTGTTGGTAAAGGGTCAACAGTTGGCTGTACTTTTCTTCTGTAAGATTGGGTAGCATAAGCCATAGCGTTTTTTGGTTGTATATAATCCACTGTTTGGTTTGTTGTCTGATAAGCAAATTCAATACTTTCATTGTTGTTGGCTGCTACTATTTTTTTCAAATACCAAGCTGTTGCGATATTTTGGAAATCCCAATTACCATTAACAGGCAATAAATCCCAAACAGGATTATTATCATATTCGTATTGAAGTGTAGTTGATTCAACTTGGTCAAAATAATATTTTATGCCTTGAATATCTGTTATAATAAAACTACTAATGTCATTATTACCGCCCCAAGAAGGTTCTATTTTTAAGTCTTTAGCGTCTTTCATGATAATGGTTTTATTGGCAGTAAATACAAACTTACCGCTAAAACCATTGAAATTGAAATAGTAAACATCGGGCTGTGTCTCAATCTCTGCTTTTGCACTTTTGTAATAGAATTGTTGTTCCTCAAGCTTATCACTTGGGTAATTGTATATCTCATTGGCTTTAGAATAATAATTATTGTTTCTATCTGGCTTTCCTTGAATAGAACGAGTGATAACACCTCCAAAATTTAAAGACCATCCCAAACCAACTAAACTGGGTAAGGTCTCAACTTTGTTCCCTGACCCATCATAACTTAGACTGACAGAAGTTCCAATATCATTTCCTTTGATAGTATGAATTGGTATAGAAAGGTTCAAAGCACCCGTAAAATTATTGATAGGAATATCACCAAACTTACCTAAATCAGCAGCCCCAGGGCTTGGCGGCGTGACAGATTTTTTTTGCAACAACATTTTTGTACGCATATTGTCATATGCTGCATCATATTGAGCCCAAAGAGGCGTAACTGTAGCACTCAATATCGAAAAATATAATAGCATAAATGCTTTTGAATATTGAAAGTGTTTAATTTTCATAATACTATATTTTTGTAGTCCGTTAAATGACTTGTGCGAAACAGCAATGGCAAGGGAAATCCGCACCAATACATTTTGGATAGATTTTGCCACTTTAAACCACTATCTTTGCACGTCAATCAGGCATATTTTTAAAAGAAATAAAGGTTTCTACTATTCTATTTTCTGTAAGTACTGAGGGGTATCCGTATCTACTTAGCAACAACAAATCGCCGCGAATAGGCGCGTCCTTTGTGCAGCACGACAAGGTTGTAATACCCCTCAGTCAAATGCAAAGTAGAGAGATTGAGCGTCTTTTTCTGTGCCGTATTGTTGTCAATATGCTCTTTGTAGAGTTGCTTACCGATGGCATCATAAAGCAAAATATCAAAGCTTTTGCCACCAAATTGCTTCAATATCACCGTCACTTCATCGGACGCAGGGTTGGGATAAAGGTCAAACCCTTTGACGACTGGGAAATTTAGCCATTGTGGTTCCGATACTATCTCTTTGCCATCTGCCCTTTTGAGCACCAAGCGATAGAGGTTATCATCTTCAAGCGGTAAGCCATCCTCAAAGGTGTAGGTTTGAAGACTGCGCTCGGTGGCTTTGCCATCTACCTCGCCCAATCGCTCATAGGTCACACCATCGGCAGAGCGTTCCAATATAAAATGGGAATTGTCTGGCTGCGTATTGTTTTGCCATTGCAGAACTGCCTTTTCTCCATCGGCAGATTTGTGGGCAGAGAATACCAATACATCATTGCGCTGCAAAGCGGAAGACTGCACCCTCGGCGTAAATAAGCTAACCTTACTGGGCAGCATCATGCGCACCGAATCGCCCTGCATCCGCAGCATACTATAGCAGGGGATGCGTAAACTATCGGCATATCTACCTTTTGCCATCGCAATACTGTCTTTTCTGTTGGTATCAAATATGACGATAGCCATGACAGCCCCCGCACGTTGGGCTTGCAGGCATTTGTAGGTGGGGTCGCAGCCCTTATCAAAATCAATCAGCACGACTTTCCCCTTCAAATCGTCTCGAGCGAGTTCGCAGGTGCGTTTGCCTTTGTTTTGTTCTATAAACGCCAAGTCTTGCGGCGTTATGGGTGGCGGTGGAGCTTTATAGTCTGTTGGCGATATTGCTTTAGCCTTAGTTTTAATTTCGGCAAGTGTAAAGGGTTTGAAGTTTTTGGTATCATCAGTCTTCTTGATGGTGAAGCTATCTGTCCCAAACACCATCGAATAGATAAGCCCTTTTTGGGGTTTCTGCTCCCCAAAAGGCGCATTTTTGAGTTGATACCGTTTGCCCGTGTTATAGACCGAGAGCCACGTCGAGTCGGCTGCTGTGTAGCCTTGTTGGGCAGTCAGTTGCACACAAAGGAGGAGTGCTATCAAGCACGCAGTGTGTTTAATCATACTGTTTTGTTTTTTGAAACATTAAATAATTCGCAGACATACTTCATACTTCATATATCCGCTTAGTGTAATTAGGTGCGCTTTTGTTGCTGGCTCAATTGGGGAGTGAGGCATCAAGACAACAATAATTTAGAACGGTGGGTAAAATGGTAAACTTAGAGCGGTTAAGTGTGGTAAATATTCATAATCAAGTTGAGAGCATGACTGAGGGGTGTTTTTGAATTTGCCCTGTCAGCATATAGACTAAAGAAGTGTATCGGTTAAGTAGAAAAACATGCACTGTTATGTAATTGTATTACAAAAAAAAAGAATTCGAATTATAGTAACTTTTTATGTTAAATTTTTAAATATTTATTGTTTTAATATATTTTACATTAATAATCAATTATTTAGTAGTATTAATAGATGTACGGCTTTTATACAATGATCAATAAAATATCCGAAGAATGGGTCTAAATCCAATAAGTCAGTTAGGATTTGTACGTTTATAGAATATATTAATCCACTTTCTCTATAAGCCTCAAAGTGGAATTAGATACCCCCTCAGTATTTTAACATATTTTCGCAACAAAAAAGCGTTATAAAATATTGACATTCAATACCTTATAACGCTATATATTTTATAAAATTTAAGTACTTAAAACCTCGGACACTCCGTTTTAACCCGTCTTCGCTCCGCACCCGTATAGATGAGTGACAACTCCCATGCCCCACGACTAAATGTGGGCGTTTTGATGGTAGAGGTATGAATATCGTAACTCGCGCCAATCAATAACCGGTTGAGTTCTAATGTGCCGATGACAGAAATAGCATCGGTGTGGATACCCGTTCCGATTTGTACCGATTTTCCTTCTTTATCAATACCAGATAAATATCTATTCGACAAACGCCCTTGTATGCCTGCACGAACTGCTGCGTCACCGTCACCGCCGATATTGGCATAGCGCACTTGACCACCGAAAGAGGAAGTCATGGCGGGACCCTGAATGGTCATTATGGCGTTGGGTAATAGGCTGAGGTTTTGACCAATGGGCAATTCGCCACCTGTGTGGAAGGTCATACGTCTTCTGAGGTTTTCTTTCGCGTCACCCATAAAAGATATATTGGGCTGCGATAGATGGTGCATACTCGCACCGACGTAAAAACTACGCTTTTCGCTCCAAATATTATAGAAAAAGATACCCAAATTGTAATCCAAATACGAAGCCGATTGTGGTATCAACTCGCCCGAAGCCAATGATGTATTCGCTACCAAATTGATACTATCAAATTGCCTATCAAACCAAACACCATTAAAATTGGCAAAATTTTGGCCAATGCCCACTTGCGCACCCGCCGATAGGTATTGCGACACGCCCGAATAACGGCTATCACCCAATTGCTTCAAATAGGCTAAACTCAGATTGCCTTTCGTGGTGCGCACGCGCGCTGCCGAGCCTGTTTCATCGTTGATGGCATTTGCGCCGAAGGAGAAGTAATCCTTATTCACCACATTGAGACGGTAGTCAAATCCAGCATGGACTGACCGAATAGGCACATCGCCAAACGCCCCACCCCATTGCTGCCGATAGTTGGTATTGAAACGGTATTGCCCATCAAATATGCCCGTCAATGCCGGGTTGGTGTGCATTGGCGAATAGGTATATTGAGCAAAAACAATTTCTTGCGCCTTCATTGTCATTTGTACTGATAGGCAGCACATAACGACTAATAATGTCTTGATTGTAAACTTTTGAAGCATTATGAGAATTGTTTATATTAGTCAAATTTGGAAAAACTACTTGCGCTTTTTTTAACTGAATGTTATCGAATAAGGGTCGTATTACCTTTTAATATCTCAGTTGCGCCGTCAATATATTCGGCATCAATATACCAGACGTACATACCACTCGTCATGGGTTGTCCTTTGAACATACCATCCCAACCTGCGTTAGGGTCATTGACATTGGCATTTTTAGTTTCAAATAATAACTCACCCCAACGGTCGTAGATACGGAAAACCAAGACTTTTGTGCCTGTTTTGCCACGCACGTAGAGTTTATCATTTATTTGGTCTTCGTTAGGTGTGAAGGCAGTGGGTACGGTGACAAAACGCGGTTTTACAACGTTCACTTTTACGCTATCCAAAGCCTTACAACCTGCTGAATCAACGCCCACAACGGCATATGTAATGGTGTACATCGGTTTAGACATTGGCGTTGGGCATTTGATGCACGATAAAGTTTTATCATACGGTGCCATCCACGAAATTTGTACATTGCCTTGATTGTTGCGCACATCAGCCGACAGCATGATAGAATCCCCTAAGTTGAGCGTTACATCGTTGATAGCCTCAATTGTAAATTTAGGCGGTTGCGTCACTTCCACTTGGTCGAACCATGTGCAATTGTTGGCATCTTTGATATACACCTCATATTTACCCGCTCTAACACCTACGATTTGATTGACCCCGTTGTAAGTTTTACCACCCAAACTGTACAGGTAAGGTTGCGTACCACCAAAAGCATCTATTGTAACAACACCATTGGCATCGCCGAAGCATTTATTGTTGATTAAAGTAACATCGCCATCTAAACCATTTGGTGTTTTTACAGTAAATGATTCTAATAGCTGGCAGCCGTTTTTATCGGTAATAATGACATCATATTTGCCAGCTTTCACATTTGAAATACTCGGCGTAGTGACATTATTTGACCATAAATAAGTATAAGCTGGCAAACCGCCTAATACGGAAATATCAATTTTACCCGTCGCTTCATCATTGCATTTTGTATTCGTAATCTGTTGTTTATCAATGCGTAAGCGTTCAGGCTGTCCTATGACTATGGTCGTATCTACCTTGCAATTTGAGGTATCCAAAATCCTAACTTTATAACTACCCGCCGCCAAACCTTGAACCGTAGCGGATGACTGAGAACCCGCATTGGTATCCCATTGATACCTAAATGGCGATTTTTGACCGACGACATTTATAGAAGCCTCACCCGCACTGACCCCATAACACAAGGGGTCTTTTGTCGTAATACTGACCCTCATAGGCAGAGGCGATTCAATATATTGATTGATTGTACTTTGACAACCTTTATCATCTGTGATAGTCAAAACATATAATTTATTACCCGCTAAATTGACAGCTTGAACAGTCGTTTGAACGGGTGCAGTATTCCAACGGTAGAGATATTTGGTCAAAATGCCATCACCACCGCCGCCTATAACATTTGCCACACTAATAGTACCGTTGTTATCACCCGCACAGGCAGGATTAATAGGCGTTAAGCGGACTTGCATACTGTCATAAGTTTGGATAAACACACTGTCAATCGTAGCACAGCCTTTAATGTCCGTTACCGACACATAATGCAATTGGCTTGACAAATTAAAGGCTGTTACATTGCTTTGCAAATTGCTCCAGCGGTAAGTATAATTGCCATTGCCACCTGCCGCAATTACCGTTGCTTCGCCTGTATTTTGTTTAAAACAAGCCAATTTCAATTGTTGCGCTCTGGCAGTTACAGCCGTTGCAGGCTCAGAAATTCTGACGTTGGCGGTATCAATACAGCCATTAGCATCTGTTATAGTCAAGATATAATTGCCTACATTCAAGCCCGTAGCTACTGGTTCTGTTTGTTGCAATGGGTCATTCCAAAGATAGCGATATTTTAGCCCCGCGCCGAAAGTTGTACCGCCCAATACTGAGGGGGTCGCCGTTCCGTTGGCTTCGCCTTTGCATTTTACGTCCGTAAATACGGGGATCGAGGCATCTAATTTAGGTGGCTCTACTAAAAGTGTATCTTTTGTTAAATTACAATTATTGCCATCTGTGATAGTCACTGAATAACGACCTGTGCGCAAATTTAGAGCCGTTGCAGCCGTTTGGGCAGGCGTTGTACTCCAACGATATGTAAAATTACCCACACCGCCCGAAGCAGTCACCGCTATTTGCCCGTTGGCATCGCCATTGCATCTCAAAGGCACAATCGCCATATTGTCAATCTTGACGGCAGCGTTTGAGGTTATATTTACTTCTTCATCCAATATACAACCCTTAGCATCTTTAACGATAATTGAATACCTACCTGCTGCCAAATTAGAAGCACGATTAGTCGTTTGAGCAACGGGGTTCCACTCATACCTATAAGGGGCAACGCCACCGCGCACATAAGCCGTAGCCGAGCCTGTAGCCTCATTCGGGCATAAAGTTTTAACTGTTACCAAGGAATCGAAGCGTAGAGAAGCGGGTTGCTGGATTGTAACGGAAGCTGTATCCGTACAGCCAAAACCGTCAGTAGCTGTCACTGTATATCTACCAGCTTTGATATTGGCATTGTCTTGCCCTACTATATTATTACTCCATCTATACACGAAAGTACCAAAACCGCCCGTAGCTGTGACAGACGCTCTGCCATTAGCTTCATCAAAACACTTAGCTGAATCCGCAGTAGTGGTCAATAAGATGTCTGCATTTTCGTCAATCGTGATTAATTGCTGAAAGAAACAGCCATTTTTATCTGTGACTGTTACAGTATAATCACCCGCTGCGAGCGAATCTATGGTTTCTGTCGTTTTAGCATTCGTCCACGCCCATGTGTAAGGCAGCGTACCGCCTCTTGCAGCAGCCGTAGCAGAACCCGTATTTGTACCAAAACAACGGGCATCATTCTTAGAAAAATCTACAATAAACTGAGGGGGTGACAAAATTTCGGTCATTGCAGATACAGCACAGCCGTTGCCGTCTTCAACCTCTACGGTATGAACACCCGCTTGTAAACTATCAAAAACATTGGTATTGCGCCAATCTTCTAAGAAAAACGTTGTTAATCGGTATATATAACTACCAACCCCACCTGTTGGCGTTGCGGTAATGCGTCCGTTTTCATCGCCAAAGCATCTTACTACTGTTGGAGTCAAATTTAATGTAACAGGAGTCGGTTGATATACAAAAAACTCAATAGAGTCGCGGCAACCTGCACTATCTATCATGATAGCTTTGTGCTTACCCGCATAAATTTTATCTATAAAAATAGGATTTGAAGGCTGCACCAATGAGTCAATAATATAGGTAATTGGCGCAATACCATTCGCAAAAGCGAAATTGATACGCGGATTGGGTAAACCATTGCATATAATTGAATCCATTTCAACGCGGCGATTGAAGCCATTGCCCATTGTTGCTATACAAGGTCGAGTAGCTTGTGTGAGCGAAGCAATACGCGCACCACAAGCCGCATTGCTCGTTGCCCTTACTCTAAAATTAACAATATCGCCTATTTTCAAACCAGTAACAGTATGGCTCAATACCCCGCTTGGTGTAATCCAAGGTCCACCATTAATACTCACTTGATAGCCATTAGCTCCTGCAACAGGCAACCAATCGAATATAATAAAGGTAAAATTGATATTTTGAACCGAAGCCAAAGGCTGCGGTATGCTATCAATAACATTGATACGCACTGTATCAGTATAGGTACAGTTCAAACTATCCGTAATATTGACGCGATAGGTCGTAGATACTGAGGGGGTCGCCGTTGGGTTGGAGCAGGTCGTACATGACAAACTTGTCGCAGGTGTCCAGTTATATTTAAACCCGTTTTGATTATTGAATGTCAATGACCAACGGTTAATCGTATCTTTATTAGTACCTCTCGAATCACTTACCAATAGTTGCCAATCGCCATTGATGGTTGCACCGGTTAAGGTATTCCATGTAGCAGCCCCGCCTTCTGGCAAATATAGACCAGAGAAAGGTGGCGTAGCCGTAGCAATTGGGCGCGTCGCTTTTGGTGAAAAACACATATTGCGCATCGGAAAGCCTATGCCACCACGCTCATTGAACAAAGTAATTTTCTGTCCCGAAGGCGACTGCAATTCTACTACCATATCACTGGATACATATGTTCCAATATCAAAACATACCGAATCTAATTGGTTAGTCACATTTGTCAGCGTGGTAGGATAAATAGAATTAATACTTAAAATAGAAGAAAAAGGCGATAAAGGTGGCGCGATAAGCGCGTCAATTTCCGCATTTGGAAAAGCATCGAAAGTAATTGAACGATTAGGGTTTTTAGTTGGTGTCACGTTTAATAAAACGCCCGCATTATTAGCACATATTAAAGTGTCGCGCATTTTACTGAAAAACGTATCAATCTGACAAGTTAAACAAGCTGCCGCAGTAGGTGGCAACACTTTAATATTGATAGAAGTATCAAATACACAATTAAAATCATCTTTGACGCGATAAATGATATTCGCAGAACCCGCGTTTTTGGGTTTTATCGTCATGTCATCACCCGTATAAGTTGTTGTGTAATAAGGGTTTTTAACCCAACCATGCTCAATGATATTGGTTCTAAAAGATTCCAACCCAGGGTATAAAGTATTTCTAAAATTAATACCCCAAGCGAATATCCAACCATTATCCATCTCAAATTGGTCTTTCACAACCAACGACCAATCGCCATTCAAGGGGCAACCGATGAGTTTAGTTAAATTATCTTCCGCACTATATCTACCCGCAGGTAATTTAACAACCCCTGTGCGGTTTGAAAAATTGCGCCATGTATTGACTGCGCCATTTGGAACCCATTCGTAGGCAGCCCCAGTACCCGGTTGATTGTATGTAGAGTCATTGACTTGAGCCCCAAAACCATCTACATCATTAGGCTGTCCAATATGTATTTCATTCGTATTGCGCGTACCGACATCATATTTATGCAGTATAGCACTTTGTAAATTCGGGCATACGATTTTTATCTCCAAATCGCGCGCCCACGAGTGTTCCATATTAACGAAGATGTTCAACAAATCATTGATATTGGTCAGGGTTTGCCCCGGTGCAAAATCCGAAAAACGGATACTTGTACGGTACTCTTGTGTCGGATTATCAGGAATAAACAAACGACCCGAGCGCACACCACCCAAGTTGAACGTTCCCTCATTGCGTCCAACAGAAACTTGATAACTGCCATCAATACCATCCGCTTTAGCTCTCAAATTGATTTCTGTACCTGCACATACCTGCGAAGGCAAGTTGCTAATATTAAAAGTCGGCTTAGGCGAAACGCGCACCCGTTGCTTGACATAGTTCGTATTTTGGCAACCCAAAGTGTCCGTAATGACCAATTTGACATTATAGCCACCCGATTTTTCAAATATATGCGTTACATCCGTCCCGTAGGCGATTGGCGAACCATCGCCAAAATTCCATTCAAATTTATTAATCGTATCATTTTGCGCATATTTATATCCATTTTGAAGATAAATACCTTGTGCCTTAAAATTAATGCGCGTTGTATTTGGGCAAGCGTTAATATAACCCGTATCGGCAGGCACAATGGCAGGCAAAGTAGAAGTTATCGCCGCTTTGATACTCTGGCACGCAGGAATACAAATGATATTTGCCGCCCAACCTCTATATCGCGCATTGATACCAAACAAACGCCCAAAAGTAGAGGAGCGGAAACGAATAGTCATCGCTCCTGTCCTATTCGTATTGGTTGTTTGAATAATGGCGTTTTGCGTCGCTCTAAAATCAGCCGCACACGCAATCAAAGGCGCACCGACATTATCCCCGTCAAAAAAACAGAGTTCATCGTCAGCTCTAATATCTAAGAGGTCGAAGCCCAAACTGATATGGCTCTTCAAGGGGTCAGTCGAATAAATGGTATAGACGAAAGTTTCGCCCCCACGGAAGTTGTCGTCTCTCCCACCCGAGTCGTAGAAAGTACCGCCGCAGGTATCAACACGCCCATTCTTCATTGTAATTTGAGCATCGGTTTTTGAGACAAAAATCCCAAAAGAAAGGAGTAACAGAGAATATATCTTTCTCATGTGAGATATGGTTGTAATGACTTTTTATTGGTTGTTGTAATATAGTGAATTGAGGTTACGAGGTTACAAGATTACAAAGTTGCTGTGTCTAATTTGTCCTAACTTTGTAACTTTGTAACTTTGTAATTATTTCTTAACTTGTTTTAGATATTCATTCAGTTTTTCTACAAAGTCGCGTCCGGGGTAATAGACTAAGTATTTATCGGTTCCTTCTATTTTAAAAATGGTTTCTGTATAAAAATCGTGTTTGAGGTCTTGCTCGCGCTCAATTTTCATGATATTGATATTTTTCAAATCAGGAATGGTTACTGAGGCATAATCCTTAGTATTACCTTTTTTAGAAAGGTCATTATCGGCAATAAAAAAAGCATTATCGAGGTAAAAATTCCAACGATGGATAAAAAAAGGGTCTTCTTTTTTCACCGTTTCGAGATACTCTTTATCATGTATCTCGTACAGTCGTGCATCTATTAAAATGGTCGTTTGAGAGGAGGTTTGGCTGAAAATACTGAGGGGTAGAGCCCATAGTATTAAGAATATATATATACTTTTCATCGGCAAAATTGCGTTTGTAATGTTCTTCATAACGTTCGTTTAGCAAATGTAGATTTTAAATTTATAGGTTGTATCTGTTGTGACGCACCAAAACATGATGGAATATCTTAATTAACTTTTTATTGGGACAATATAACATTTCGTTCAAAGTCTAACGGCTATACTAACGAAAGTATGCTCAATTACGATATACAAAACATACTCTTTACAGAGTCAAAAGTTTTAGAAAAACGAAAAAGGAATGATTGACTGCCACCATTCCTTTTTTCTTATTTACAAAAACTATACCCTTACTGCCTTATTTTATAAATTTAAAATTAACTTTTATTTAAAAAATTGGTTTTCAATGCCTTTATACCGTCTTAGTTATATATTTTTATTTTAATAATAACTTATATACCTTTTGCAGGTTACTTCCCCTCATTATTTTAAGGCAAT
>JAYVKQ010000692.1:0-9803 GCA_043768285.1 Saprospiraceae bacterium
AAAATCAAAAACCTTCTCGTATTTTTTCTAATTATTAGAGTGCCAAAGTAGAATTAGTTATTACTTATGCCAAGTCTATTAGGGATAAAACCCTAAAAAAATGGGCTTTCGGGCAGCTACTATTATATCTTGGTTTAAGAACAAAATCTTTTGAAGCCTTTTGCTAAGGCTTGCTGCAATACCTTTTCTGCGCAAGGGTTGATACGTTATCTGCGGTTCGTGGAAGGTATTAGCGGACAGAATAGCCATCAAATCCTTATGTGTTGTCAAACCTATATGCTCATTATCGGGATTATTCCGCGTGTGGGCAATATGGATAGTAAACGGATTTTTAAAAGACAAAAGAGCCTTTAATCTTTTAAAAAACAAGGTTAATTTTAAATAATTGAGGTTGGGCGTTTTGATGACTACAACCCCACCTGGGCGTAAAACACGGTAAATTTCAGCAATACACTGGTCTTTTTGGGTTTCCGTAATGTGCTCAAATACATCACCCGAAAAAACAATATCAAAACTATCTGATGCGTGGGGTAGTTGTGTACAATTAGCAATCCGCATATCCGCTTCAAAATTATTGAGGCGCATATATTCTTTGCCTTTTTGAATAAGGCTGTCGTCAATATCAATACCAGAAGCCGAATGTGCGCCCATTTTCAAAAAAGTGAGCATATACATACCCGCGCCACAACCAATATCTAAAATATCTTTACTACGCACATCGCCCACTGCAAACAGGGCTATATCGCGTTGAAGTAGTTCGTTGTAGTTGCGCTGCCACGTATTGACATCGCCGTTTGCGATAAAAAAACCTTTATGCCAAGCATATATGTCCGTTTGAATATCTTGATACGTTAAATAATCTAACTTGTCCCAGCCTTTGTTTGTCATGATATGTTCCTAACTAAATAAGGGAACCGTTCATAGAAAAGTATGATTTTTATCCCTTTCAGATATTTGGGTAAGGGGTAGAGGCCAATTGATTTTGAGCTTGGGGTCATTGTAGCGAAGCCCCCCCTCAGTATTGGGCGTATAAAATGCTGTATGGAGATACAATAATTCACTATTGGCTTTTAATGTTTGAAATCCATGTGCAAAACCTTCTGGAATAAGCACCGCATTATTGGCTTCGGGAGAAAGCACAAGGCTATAACATTTTAAATACGTAGGCGAATCGAGGCGCATATCCACCATCACATCAAACACCTTACCACGCAAACATTTGATAATTTTTGTTTCGCTGAATGGCGGTTTCTGAAAATGTAGCCCTCGAATACTCCCTTTTTGCTTGGTAAACGAATGGTTAATCTGCACAATTTGTTTATCAAAACCGATATCTATCAATTCATTTGCACAAAAAAGTCTTGAAAAGTGCCCTCTTTCATCAACAAAAGGACTTAGATAGATGATAAAAGCGTCCTTTAAAGGTGTTTCGAGAAAAGTCATTTAGTAAAGAGTATATGATAAGTTGGTCAAAATGTACCGTCGAATTTATTCGACGGAGGGGTGGTAATCAATGATTTACGCAGTCCGTCGAATAAATTCGACGGTACATTTTGACCAACTTAAATTTTGAGCATTACTTAGGACACAAGTGCTGACGCTTCGTTATTTTTTTTAAACCACTCAAAAGTCAGTTGTAATCCAATCTTGATATTGATTTGAGGATTGTAACCTAATAGCTTTTTTGCCTTTGAAATATCGGCAAGGCTGTGTTTTATATCGCCCATACGCGGCGGACCAAAAATGGGTTCAATATCCGATTGTGCTACAGCGCGTAACATACTGAACATATCTACCAAAGTGGTTTGGTCACCAACAGCTACATTATAGACTTGATTAACCGCTTTTTTGTTGGTTGTAAATAAGGCTTTTATATTGGCTTGCACAGCATTGGCAACGTGGGTAAAATCTCTACTTTGCTGACCGTCGCCGTTGATTTTCGGACTTTTACCGTCCAAGAGGGCTTGCATAAAAAGCGGCACAACGGCTGCATATGCGCCGTTTGGCGACTGATTGGGACCAAAAACGTTGAAATAGCGCAACCCGATAAACTCTATACCATATATATTTGAAAAAACATTGGCGTATAGTTCATTCACCAATTTTGTAACGGCGTAAGGCGATAACGGATTGCCAATACGGTTTTCCACTTTGGGTAATTTTTTGCTATCGCCGTATGTAGAAGAAGACGCGGCATATACGACACGCTTGATATTCGATTCTTTAGCCGCATTAAAAATATTAAGTGTTCCTGTTATATTGACCGCATTGGTCGTCAGGGGGTCAGCAATAGAACGGGGTACTGAACCTAAAGCGGCTTGATGACAAATCAAATCAATATCTTTTGCAGCATTTAGGCAGGTTTCAAAGTTTCTAATATCACCTTCGATGAATTGGAATTTGGGGTGGTTTTGAAAGCGTTTTAGATTATGAATATAACCCGTTTCTAAATTATCTAACACCCGCACAGTTGTAACATCATCACGTTGCAGCAATGCCTCAACGATATTTGAACCAATAAAACCTGCGCCACCTGTAACGAGAATATTCATAAATTAAAATAAAATTTATTGTTATGCGATTGCCTTTGTAGCATTAGCAATTTTTTCTTGTGCTATCTTCCATGCAACTACAACGGTTTTGCGTAAAATAATGAAAATAGCACCCAAAATGATACCAACCCCAATAGAAATTTCGGCAGACCTTATAGGAGACATTTGAACTGGTCGAAGTGGTTTTCGCGCAAAGTCAATAATTTTCACATATGGCGTTTTGCGTCTTAGCGCAAAATCTGCCATTTCTTGCTGTTTAACAACCTCAGCAAACATGACCTCAGCAATACGTGCTTTGCGTTGTAGTTTTACCTTAGTCAATTCGCCTGTTACCCAAACAAGGTTTCTATTAGAGTCTTCGAAGCGAGCTAACGAAGCATCCGCATCCGTTAGAACATTAGCGAGTGAGTCCCTTTTTCTTGAAACAATTTCAAAAATTTTGGATTGCTTTTCAACTGTTTGATCAACATAGAATTGGCTTAATTGCGTATATATAACTTCTAACAAAGCGATTGTCAAATCTTGTGATTTTGTAGTTACGCCAAAACTCATAATATTGGATTTATCATCTAATGAAGGCAATATCATAGAAGGTATTCCAGCGGTAGCATTACCAGCTATGGCTTCATATAGAACAATCAACATTATTTTTTCATCGTTTGTGAATGTCTCAACATTATTACTTTTAAAAGTATGTGATTTAAGATTCTTAATGGAAGCAATCCAAGCGGGTGATGAGATAATGCCTTCGTATTCTTTACACAGTTTATCCAACCCATACACATTCATCATATGGTTGGCAACGAAATCTTCTTTTCCATCTACCTTTACCTTTTGAAATAAAGATTTTTCAATAATACTTTTTGATTTGAACAACTGAAGCACCTTTTCTAAGCCTGTACCCGCCTCTTTACCACCGCCACCACCTGTGAAAGATTTTAATAATGCTCCTATACTACCACCAGAGGGGTCAGCACCTTCTTCTTCATTAACCATGAAAGTAACGCCAGCTGGAAATTTGATTCCTTCTTTACGATGTTGATATGCGTAATAACACCCAATTGCAATAATAAATGGGATACAATAATACCATTTTTGCTTGATTTCAAGCATGTATTCTCTTGCAATTATGATTACATCTTGAAGACTAAGCTCCGAACTTTTATCTTCTATTTCTTCAACTTGATCCATAGTTAGACTATTAGTTTTTTATAATCCTTTAAGTGCACTTACCATACCCAATACGAGGGTAACGAGAGAAGCAATCATTGTTGCTCTTTGAATTGATTTTTCTAACGAATCAGGGTCTTTCCTTTTACGTTCTTTGTCTTCTTTCTTTTTGGCTTGCAAAGCAACTTTGACTGAGGAGCCAATTTCTACACTTGGGAAAGTTTTGAAAAGTAAGAAATTTTTTGATTTGGATATTTTACCATTAGGGTTTTCAACATACACATCTTTCCATTTGAAATCTTTATCACTATATAATCCTCCTGTATATTGCTCAATATAGAATTTGGCATTTTTGCCTACATAGTAAGGTACATTGATAACACTATCAACTTGCACATTGACTTCCTTAGATTTAGTACCCGTTGTATAAATGGTAACTAAGTCTTTGGTTTTAGGAATAGTGACCACGTCACCATCTTTCAAAACAATATTATTATTGGAGTTAGGATTACGAAGCGCTTCGTCTAACTTAATTATCACCATACCTTTTTCATCTTTTTGCCTTACTATTTTAGCTCCAAATGAAAAGCCTTCTTTAGTAAGCCCTCCCGCTCTTTTGATGACGCTTGCAATCGTCTCATTTTTTGAAGTTAAAGCATATTGACCAGGGTAGGTCACTTCGCCTTCAATACTTACGAGGCTTTGAAGCTGAAAATCTGGAACTGTCCTTACTATTATCAAATCATACGGCATGACCTCAGTGTTTGGGTCACCGCTTATGACATTCAAATTTCTATCAAAACTAACCGTTGACGCTACTGTTTTTGTGGGTTCGTTTTCTTGAATAATGACGCGGTAAACATCTACCTTTTTAGGAGATGCTTCCTCTTTAAATCCCCCTGACAGATAAAGTAAATCATTGATAGTCAGACCTTTAGCATATTGAAAAGAACCTTCTTTATTAACTGCACCCGAAACCTTAACCTGCGATTTATTTGTGTAAATTAAATTTGAAAAAGTATTGACGACATCTAAAGGTTGTAACTTGATGTTATCCTTTGAGTTAGCATCCTTAGTAATTTGTTCAATATTAATTTTTATATATAACTTTTCATTAGGATTTTTTATGTTATATCGTTCAACATATGCAAAATCAGTCGCTTCTAAAGTTAATCCGTCTGACAATAATAGCAAATCTCGAACACGAAGGTCTTCAGAATATGGATAGCTACCTGGTCTTTTTACTTCACCTTTTATAGCCACATTTTTAAGTACATTGATACTTTTTTTGCTAAAAATAATGACGCGATCTTCTGGTTTTAAAAGAATATTGTCCGCAGAATTAGGATTTTTTACGGCTGTCTCTACGTTAAGTATTTGGTATTTAACCTTATTCTCTTTATTTGTCCGTATCAAATAAGCTTGATCTAACCTTGTTTCGTTATTGACACGCGCTCTAAATAATAATTCTGATAGCTTAAAATTATCGTCCACAGCATATTCGCCAGGGAAATCTACCGCCCCTTCAATATTCATATAATTATCATACTTCTTCTTGATGGCATCAATAATAATATAATCGCCATTCCTTAGGCTAATATTTTCATTTCCCTCTAAAACATTTTTCACAGAAACATTCAATACCGTTTCAATATCATTCTCAAATCTTTTGATAACACAATTGGCGGTCATGGCATTGTCTTTTAAACCACCTGCAAATGTCAAGAGTTCTTTTAAAGACTCACTCCCAATTAATTCGTAGCGATTGGGACGATTGACTGCACCTTCTATCTTAATTAATTTCTCTGCAACTGGTACATATATATAATCATTCTCTTCAAGATATAATTCTTCTTGTGCCGAAGGATTTAGTAGAAATTTATAGATATCTATATTTTTGTCAGTTTTTCCTGCTCTTTTTAGTTTAATACCACGCACACTACCTATATCAGTAGGACCACCAGATGCTGCAAGCGCATTGAAAGCCGAGTTCATAGCGGGAATAGAAAAACTACCGAAATTAAAAACTTCACCTGTAATATGCACAGTAATAGTTCTTGAAAAATAAATTGAGACCTCAAACTCTTCTGGCTTAAAACGATAGTATGTTGAAAATCGGCTTTTCAACATTTCCCTTGCTTTACCCAAAGGAATCCCTTTTAGGTTGATACGCGGCATCGCTTCAGGTTTGATATAGCCTTCTTTGTTAATTTCAAATACTAAATTTTCTTGCGAATAGCCCCAAATAGATACTGCTACTTGATCTCCCGCACCTAAAATATAAGAATCTGGTGGTTTTACATCTTGCGATTGTCTAAACACACTGATGCTTTTATCTCTAAACACTTGTTGCCCCCAAGTGGTAGGTGGCGGCAATTTCTCTTCAATGGATTCTGATATTTTCTCAGATACGGCTTCTTCTACTGTTGCCCCTTCCTTTACCGCTTTAGTAATCTCTTGTGTCGTTGCTTTTTTTGCTGCATCTTTTAAGCCTTCTGTTTTTTCTTTATCGGAAAACTTTTTCTGCGGTACAGAATCTATTTTAGGCTTTTCTACAATCACTTGCTTGATAGTATCCGTTTTAATGGTTTTAGAATCCACCTTTTTACCACCACCCTCTTCTTCTAACTCAGCTATAACTTCCCTAATAGCACTATCTGCAATAATGACTTGATCTTGATCCTCAGGATCAATAGATTCTAAAACAATTCCTTTCTGTTTCAATTTAGATACGAAATCTTTTTCCGCTATACCTCTTGCTGCCAACTGTTTTCTAATCCCTGCAACATTCGGAATACTCGGTGATAGTGTTTGAGCAATTGTTGAACTTATATTTACAAAAAAAGCAAACAAAGCCAACACTAAAATTTTCTTTATCATTGTATTTTGAATTTTTTATTCTTGAATTATGAGCGCGATTCGCGCCACTACTTTTTGCGTGACTAAGGGGGTCGCCTTTACAACCGCCAATAATCAAATGCTTGAAATTCTTTTGGGTTGTATAATCCTTTTAAATCCATCAATATAGATGTACCATTAAAAAGTGCTTTGAAATCATCAACCCCTAATGTTTTATATTCATCATGTGCCACCGCTACAATGACGGCATCATAGCCGGTTAATGGTTTTTCTAATAAAGTCAAATTGTATTCATGCGCGACTTCATTTGGAGAGGCGTAAGCATCCGTAACGTGCACATTAACCGAATACTGCATCAACTCTTTTATTATACCCACTACTTTTGAATTTCTAATATCGGTCACGTTTTCCTTAAAGGTCAATCCCATGACCAATACTTTGGCTTGTCCTGGATTTTTTCCTTTTTGTATCAGTAGTTGTACCAAGCGTTTGGCGACGTGGGCTGGCATATTGTCATTGATGCGCCGACCACTCAGTATCACCTCTGGTGTGTAACCTAATTGTGCACTTTTATATGCTAAGTAATAGGGATCAACACCAATACAATGCCCCCCTACTAAGCCTGGTTGAAATTTTAAGAAATTCCATTTCGTACCCGCAGCATCTAAAACAGCTTTGGTATCAATGCCCATTTTGTCAAATATCATAGATAGCTCGTTCACAAAGGCGATATTAATGTCGCGTTGCGAATTTTCAATCACCTTAGCTGCTTCCGCCACTTTAATGGTGGGTGCTTTATATATGCCCGCCTCAATGATATGCCCATACACTTTGCTAATTTCCTCCAATGCCTCATCATCGCTACCCGACACTATTTTTAATATCTTAGTCAAGGTACGCTCTTTGTCGCCTGGGTTGATACGCTCAGGTGAATACCCTGCTTTGTAATCCGTTCCTAATTTTAAGCCTGATATATCTTCTACAATGGGCAGACAGTCTTCTTCAGTACATCCAGGATAAACCGTTGATTCATACACCACATAATCTCCTTTCTTCAAAGCCTTGCCAACGCTTTCAGACGCTTTCTTTAATGGGGTCAAATTGGGCACTTTATGGGCATCAATATCGGTTGGAACCGCTACTACGAAAAAATGCGCTTTTCTCAGTTCTTCTATATCATTTGTGAAAAGAATATCGCAACCTTCAAAATCGCTGCTTTCTAACTCACTCGAAGGGTCTATGTTTTGACGCATCAAAGCCAATCGGTTTTCATTGATATCAAAACCAACAACTTTAAAATGTCGCGCAAATTCTAAAGCAATGGGTAGCCCAACATAGCCAAGCCCCACAACGGCAATTTTTTTCTTTTTGTCTAAAAGTTCTTTATACACCTTATATATATATGTCGTGATTGAAAAAAGGAAGGTCTAAGATATAGTAGCCGATATGGCTTCGCCGTTGATGTGTCGCAGCAAGATAGGCGCACAAGTTTTAGTTAAAAATAATTTTGTAATGATTCTAAACACCCCCTCAGTATTTTTCTCTTAATAGTAGATTTTAGATATTCTAATATCTTTTAAATCTTAATTGCAAAAGTAATAAGAAATCTTATTCGCGCTACAAATTGAGTAATTTTTTTACTCAATCTTAATATCTTTTAATACAACGTTTTTTTTCATATAGTGAAAAAAGACATCTACATAGCTATCCGATAAAAACAGACATGTATCGTAGGGCTATACATAATAAGTATAGGTATCAAGCGATGGCTGCTTAATACTATCCGTTGTATTACTATTTAAATTAGAAAATTGTGGCTTTGGAATGTGTAGCCACTTTGGGTCATTGATTTTATTTTCACAACAGTGCGTACATCTGTAAAACTCATGTGTCGTTTTAGCATTGAATCGTTCAATTGGTGTTTGTTTATAAATCTGGGTGCAAATATATATGCAAACATCCAAACTAATATCACTTTCAAGAATAATTTTGTTTTATTAATACATTTTTTATATCCTTTCGTAACTATTTTGCGTTATTAACTCTTTATTTTCTGAATGACTCAAAACAAAATTTCCTTGTGATTGATAATAAATTGACTTTTGCCGTAATCGGCTGCGGACATATTGGCAAACGCCACGCGACCATGATTGAACAAAATCCAGAAGCTGCTTTGGTAGCCCTCTGCGACATTAAAGATAAAGACTCTTTGGGATTAGAGGCTTTCGATGTGGCTTTTTTTAATAGTATTGATGCCCTTTTAGCAGCCAATTTAGATTGTGACGTGGTGAGTATTGCCACACCGAATGGTTTCCACGAAGCCGAAGCCTTAAAAGCACTCAACGCCAATAAGCACGTAATTATTGAAAAGCCAATGGCTCTCACGCGGGTAGGTTGCGAGCGCATCATCTACCGCGCTTTGCAACGCAATAAGCAGGTTTTTTGCGTGATGCAAAATCGCTACTCCCCCCCCTCAGTATGGTTGAAGCAGTTGCTGGTCGAAGGCACACTTGGAAAGGTATATATGGTACAAATTAATTGCTATTGGAATCGCGATGACCGCTATTATAAAAAAGGCAATTGGCATGGCACAGCTGAACTCGACGGTGGGACGCTTTTTACGCAGTTTTCTCATTTCGTAGATTTGATGTATTGGTTCTTCGGCGATATTACTAATATTCAAGCAAAATTTAACGATTTTAATCACACCGATTTGACTGATTTTGAAGATTCGGGTATCGTTAGTTTCGATTTTACGGACGGTGGCATGGGCTGCTTCAACTACTCTACTGCCGTAAATGATAAAAATTTTGAATCCAGTATCATGATTGTCGGTGAACACGGCACGGTAAAAGTAGGCGGGCAATATATGAACGAAGTCGAATACTGCCATATCAAAAACTACTCAATGCCCGAACTCCCACCCTCAAATCCGCCCAACGATTATGGGCAATACAAAGGCTCGGCTGCTAATCATCATTATGTTATCGAAAATGTGGTTGATGTATTGAAAGGACGCGCACCCATCACAACAAATGCTCTCGAAGGGATGAAAGTCGTCGAAATTATCGAACGCATTTATGCTTTGAAAAAATAGTTGATAGTTGATAGTTGATAGTTGATAGATTATAGTTGATAGTTGATAGTTGATAGTTGATAGTTGATAGTTGATAGTTGATAGTTGATAGTTGATAGTTGATAGTTGATAGTTGATAGTTGATA
>JAYVKQ010000693.1:0-8322 GCA_043768285.1 Saprospiraceae bacterium
CTTCTAAATCTATGATTTGCTCACCTTGCTTTTCAAGTTCATGCAATATTTGGGTTTTGCCACTGCCCGTTTTGCCACCTAAAATAATGATATTAAAACGTTGATTATCAAAGTATTGCAATACGTGATTTCTGTAATTTTTATATCCTCCTTCGAGTGTGACGACATCAAAACCCGCAAATCGCAACAACCATGACATCGAGCCACTCCGCTTGCCACCCCGCCAACAATGCACCACAATTTTCCGATTGGGCGACCATTTTATCACTTTTTTCACAAACCCCGACATCTTGGGTCCCACAATTTCGAGTCCTTTTATTAGGGCATTTTCTGGCGAAATTTGTTTGTAGGCAGTGCCCACTTTGGCGCGTTCTGCGTCATTAAATAAAGGCAAACTGAGAGCGTTGGGTATATGGGCATGGGCATATTCGGCAGGAGCACGTACATCAATCAATATACGGTCTTCTAAGTGTTTTTCTAACGCGTTTGGTTGAATTTTATCCATAATTTGAATTGAAAATTGAGGAACACGGATAAGACGGTTAAGGCAGATTTATAAAGATTTATTTTGAAAAATCCGTGTAAATCTGCCTTAGCCGTCTTATCTGTGTTCCTATTGAATACTATTTCATAAATCCTTCAGCCAACCATGTAGCGATGGCTTGGCGGTTATTTTTTTCCATTATGCGTTTGCGGTCAAAATCGTTGCGAATATTGCCAATTTCGACAAAGACGGTGGTGGGTTTGGTTTCGCGGAGCATATGCAGGTCGCGGGTGGTCAAACTGCCGTTCCAATCGCGTCTGCCTCGGTATTTATCTTGTAGGGTTTCGAGCATTTTTTTAGCCAATTTTTTGCTTTGCTCGTTACCATTTTGATAATATAAAAAGGTATCAATTTGTTCTTTTTTACCCCTTGAATCTATATGCACCACAATCAAACGCTGGTCAGTAATGCCTTTTGCGGCAAATTTTTCAAATAGTTCATTCACGGCATCTGAGCGTTGGGTCAAGCGGGCTTTATGATTGAGCGGCACTTTCAAATTAGGATATGTTACCTCGTCTCTATCGCCGATCAAAAACTCGCCGTCCCGAATACCATCGTTCAAATCGCGGTTGATAAGATAGACAGTTGCGCCATTTTCAATCAATTTGCGCGTGATGCGAAGGGCAATATCGTAGGCATATTCATCTTCACAAAGTGTTCTATTGTTCACTTTTGCTTGTGCGCCTGGGTCTGGACCGCCGTGACCGCCTTCTACATAAAAAATTTTATTTTTTAATTTTTTAGATAAAATAGGCACGTCTTGATATTTTTTGCCAAATATTTCATATTTCACTGTTTTTACACCCACCTTTATTTTTTCGGACCCCTCATTATTTTGTGGTTCTCGGGTAACTATTGGTACGGCTTTTTCATTTCTACAATTTATCAAATGGTGCGGTACATATATATAGCCACCTTCTTTATACGAAGCGCGAATGATATTATTTTTAAAAAGGTCAGTATTGTAAGATTGTATGGCTTGCGCTACTTGCAAGTTGCCGATATTGATGGAAGAGCGAATATTTTGACCGTTGTAGCGATATATCTTGACAGGCATTTTGTAATTATTAGCTTGCCGCAGCAATATAGGTTTAGATAACTGATTGATTTTCAAGAACTCTTGATAATTGCACGCATAATCTTCGAGCATATACGCCCGTAGCGCATCTTCAATAGTCATATTTTTACTGACTGCAATCGGCAAATATTCTACTTCTTGCTTCGCATTTTGAAAACTACTGAGGGGTATCGCACTGAACAGCATTGTGAGTGTGACTAACAGCATGAATGCTTTTGGTCGAGTTGCCCATAGTAGGAGAGAAAGATGAGTGATACGCATTGTTATAATCATATGGATTTCATGTGTCGGCTTCTTGTGTAGGGCAAAAATAATAGGTTTAATGAAATAAAGTGAAATTTTTTATTTTGATTATATAATTACTGCCTAAGCAATAGGCTCTTTACGTATCTATTTATTTTTTTTTTATTCATAATTTTGTAATTTGTTATTTTTCAAGAATCAAAACCCTACTTTTGTACGTTTTTTAATAGAGTATTTTAATGAATTCATTTTTTCAAAATTAAAAAGTCTAAAATGAAGTGTAGAAATCTGATTATTACCATGCTTTGTGTGGTAAGTTTTACATTGTTGGCACAGCCTGTTGCCAAAGCACCCGAAAATTGGTTTAACCTTGACGCTCAAGAAAATGGCATCAATGGCGTAAGTACTGAGAAAGTTTATGGTCAATTATTAAAAGGAAAAAAAGGGAAAACGGTCATTGTTGCGGTTATTGATGGCGGCGTTGACCCAGAACATGAAGATTTGAAAGATATTATGTGGATTAATCAACGGGAAGTTGCGAATAATGGCAAGGACGATGATGGCAATGGCTACGTTGATGATATTTACGGCTGGAATTTTATAGGCGGTAAAGATGGTAAAAATGTACACCACGAAACACTTGAGGTCACGCGCGTATATGCCCGCTTACGCGCTAAATACGAAAACGCCGACCCTGCCAAATTATCAGGCAAAGATAAAGCGGAATATAATAAGTATTTAGATGCTAAAAAAGAAGTCGAAACCAAACGCAAAGAGAGTGGCGAGGAATTGGCAGAATGGGAAAAAACCAAAGAGAAAATCTCTGAAGCTTTAGAGGCAATGGAAATTGCTTTGGGCGGCAAACCTTTAACTAAAGAAAATGTTGCGGCGGTGAAAGGCAATTCTGAAGAAATACAGACAGCTAAAAATATTTTGACGCGCTACTTGACTACTGGCGGCGGCGCCTCCAGTTTGCAAAGTGCCAAAGAAGATTTTATGGGACAAATTGATGAGGGTATTGAGTATTATGGCACAAAAGCCAAATATCAGTACAATCCCGATTATGATTCGCGCAAAGAGATTGTGAAAGATAATTATGATGATTCGTATGACCGCAACTATGGTAATTCTGATGTCAAAGGACCCGATGCCTTGCATGGTACACACGTAGCGGGTATAATAGGTGCAATCCGTACTAACGATAAAGGTATGAAAGGTGTGGCGGATAATGTGCGCATTATGGGCGTGCGCTGTGTGCCAGATGGCGATGAACGCGATAAAGATGTCGCTAATTCTATCATTTATGCCGTTGATAATGGTGCATCTGTTATCAATATGAGCTTTGGTAAAAGTTACAATTGGGATAAAAAAGCGGTAGATAAAGCCGTAAAATATGCCATGTCGAAAGATGTTCTATTGGTGCACGCGGCAGGTAATGATGCAAAAGACAATGATGCGGGGTATAATAATTTCCCTACTGCCCGTTTTGAAAAAAGTGGTTTATTTAGTGCTAAAAAAGCTAAAAACTGGATAGAGGTAGGTGCATTGTCTTGGAAAAAAGGTGATGAATCGGTTGCCAATTTCTCCAATTACGGTAAGCAAAATGTTGATGTATTTGCACCTGGTGTTGATATATATTCAACAACGCCTGATGGTGAATATAAAAGCCTTTCGGGCACTTCAATGGCTTCTCCTGTTACAGCTGGTGTGGCAGCGATGATACGTTCATATTACCCTGAACTCACGGCAGAACAAGTGAAGGAATGTATAGAAAAATCGGTTGTACCTCAAAATTTGAAAGTGAAAAAACCGGGTACAGAAGATACGGTTGATTTTTCAAGCCTTAGTCGTACAGGTGGCGTTGTCAATGCTTATAAAGCGATACAGTTGGCAAGCCAGATGAAGGGTAAGAAGAAATTACAAGCGCGGGTATAATCACTACCCCCTCAGTATTTTGCCTAAAAAAAAGCCTTTTCATTGCTGAAAAGGCTTTTTTAATGCGAAAATAGCAAGGACATTGTGGTGACATCCGAAGGGCGATTGAAATCGCCCTTCGGAAATAAAAATTAATGTACGGATGCCTTTTTATTTTATAAGCGGAATTGCTGATGGAAAATATTGAGGGGTTCTTAATTAAAATCAACCAATTCAATATCAAAAACCAAAACGGAATTAGCGGGAATACCACCCGTTGCACTTGCCCCGTAAGCAAAAGAAGAAGGGATTAATAATTTCCCTTTGCTGCGGCGTTTGAATTTTTGCATACCAATGCCCCAACCCAAAATCACCTGCGTCAAGCCAAAACTAATGCCCGTTGCGCTTTGATCAAACACGGTACCGTTCAGAAGATATCCCTTATATTTTGTCAAAACGGTACTTCTAAGGTTTGGCAAATCAGTACCCAAACCAGCTTCTTCAATCACAAAATAGATACCTTCGGGTGTAGATTGCGCTGTTAGATTCTTTTCAGTAATATATTTTTTGATGAGTGCGTCATCAGTAGCCAATTGGGTTTTTTGATTGGTCAAAACGTCTTGAACGCGGGTATTAAAGCTGTCTTCAATCGTTAAATCTTTTTTACAAGACGCTATAAGCGTAAACAACAAAGCGAGAAATAGTAGTTTTTTCATGTTTTTTATTAAAATTGTTTTAAATATAAAAATTATAGACCACAATACGAGTGGTGCAAATGTATAACCGATTAGGGCAAATAGTATATATTCAGTCTTAAAATTTTGGTAACTACTTAGAGCTGCCACTAATTACACTGATTTTCACTAATTAATTCAATAAAATGTCTTATAATTAGTGTAAATTAGTGTAATTAGTGGTAGCCCTAAGTAGTTACAAATTTTGTGGTAATAATTGATGTTACGCAAAGATAATTGAGCGTGGACGAAATAAGACATCTTTATATGGCTTTAGCCACCCGCATTATACAATGCTTAGCTAAAGCCGTGACACTATTTACACTTTTGCCCACACCCTAAAGAGTGTGATTAGTTGTGTTTGCGTAATATCAGTTAATAAATATTTTAATTTAATAAAATGTTTTGCGTAACGCTTAAAGTGTATTTTAATTAATTTAACAATAAAATTGTACAAGCTAAAATTATTGCCCGTATATTGCAGGGGCAAATAAAAAAAAGGCAACGAAAGTTAAAACTTTCATCGCCTTCACCGATTTTTGACAGCACTTTTTAACAAAACCAATTCTTAGGTTGCGTGTAAATGGGCGTTAAAATTTGGTATTTCGAGCCACAGTCACAAACACAAAAACCTGTATATTTTACAGAACCTCAACAAAGAATTCATCTAAACGAAGACTCATTTTAATTTTACCCCCCGTTTTTTTCTTTGTCGCGTTCTTAGACCATTTCAAAAAAACGAGTTCCGACTTTCGACGGAACCCATCCCAACAAAAACTCATTTTTAACCATTATCTATAGATTCACTCACGAATCTTCATCATTTTTTTGACGATGCGTTCATCACCTTTTTGTATGCTCACCCAGTACATACCCGTAGGCAAGTCCGAAATATTGAGCGATACTGAGGGGGTTGTATAATTAACCAATTTCCATAAGCGCACCTTACCATTTACATCTGCCACCGATACCGAAAACTCTGATAATGTCGCCCCTTCGATGTCAATATTCACCATATCTGTCGCTGGATTTGGAAAAATCTGTATTTTATTAGCTGTTACGCCCGCTACACTTTCTACGGGTGTTACTTGTCTTGCTAATATGGCATCTGAGTTCATTATAGTAGGGCGAACTGAATGTAAAACTGCCCACATTTTATCTTTTTGCCCATTCGTGAACATATACATACTCTCATCGTTCACGTATTCCATAAAGTTCATAGTCATGTCAATTGTTTTTGTCCCTTTGCAGATACTATATAGTGGAAACGTTGGGTTCCCCTTATGTTCTGCTTCTTGTGTCGGGGTATCATGTATGTGGTCATCACCACATTGTGCATCGCCCCAAATATGAAAAAGCCCCAACCAATGTCCTACTTCGTGTGTGCAGGTTCTACCTTTGTCGTAAGGATAGCGCGCCGTGCCCGTTGTGCCAAATGTGCGATAATCAATTACAACACCATCATATTCGGCAGGCATACCCGGAAAAGATGAAAAACCAATTGAACGACCACCCATATTGCATACCCAAATATTCAAGTATTTAGCTGGATTCCACGGTGCAATACCACCTTTTGTAGGCATCTTAATGTCTTCCGAAACGCCCCAAGTCAATTGATTTGAGTAATCTCTTGTAATACCAGTCGTTGCATTGCCGCGCTCGTCGCGTTGAGCTAATTGAAAACGGATACCACAATTGGCGACCAAACCTTGAAATAGGGAGGGGGTCTTTAATACGTCACTATTTTCTTTGTTGAAATCGCGAGTCATTGCCTCAATCTGAGAATTTATTTGCGCATCGCTGATATTTTCGCTACTCGTGTGATACATAATATGTACGACCACTGGAATAGTTACTTCTGCATTACGCGCTTGCAATTGATGGCTTGCCATATGGCGAGTTACTTGTTCCTCTGCCGCGTTCATATTATCTATGATGTGCGGTTCTGATTTAGAAAGGTTTTCAAGCAAATCGCTTGTGTGACATTTTTTTACTAATTGTTGTGCTGTTATTATATGTGTGTTCACGAAGATTAATAATAGAAATAGGCTTCGCATATCTTGTAAGTTTTAATTAAATCGGCTGTTAAAAATTATTTTGTATCGGATTCATCTAATACATTTCAAATCTAATGCCCCAATTGGCACAGAAACCCAATTTTTTTGAATTTAGCCGATAATTACCGTTGCTATGGTAGAACAACACTTTATGAAAAAAGTGATATGATAGGTAGGTTTGGAATATGATTTAGTTACTCATTTATGTATATGATTATCAGGGTTATATATATAATTATATTTCTTAAAACAACTGTCACAGTACAATGACTCCTAACCTTTATTGTATAGTATCTATGTTTTAAAAGATTTGAAAGCCTATTTATACCCAAATTAGCATATAGATTTGGACATCACAGTTTTAAATTTATATTTTATGTATAAAAAAAATAAAATTGTGACAGGAGAAAATGGAGAGTTGATTGAGTAATTGGTTTAAACTATAAAAACTTAATACCTTACTGTGAGAAAACGGTATTAACGTCGAACACGAACACCGTTTTAGCAATATCATCTTTATCGTTAAAAACATCTTTTATGTCCATGAGTTAGGTTTGCGCTGCAAACCCAATAAATCGGTTAGGATTTGTACGTTTATAAGTATTATAAGAGAAGATGTAAAACGAATCCGTTAGATGCGCTTGTTGATGCGTCATATTTTGAAGAGCGCAGATTTACGAAATCTTCGAGATTTCGTAAATCTTGTGTGACTCAACAACGCTCGCATTCGTAGGACTCGCACGTAAAATATGCCTGTATATACTTTTGTGTGCGAACCCTAATGAAAAATCCGTGTAAATTCTTTTTATCTGTGTTCCCCGTTTCCTCTGTGTTTCTATAATATTATATGCGGAATTGCTGAGTCGGCATTTTTAATTTTGACAATATGCGGATAATCAATCTATTGAAAGTCGTACATCGTGCATCTATTATCATACACCTATTTATTATCCCTATATTTCTTCATCAGTACCAATGTGAAGTATCATACACTTCAAAAGAAAGTGACATTTTATTGTAAACGTGCAATGGAACGCTGTTCCGTTGTGCTAATAATCCATAACAGAACAGTATTCTATTGCACTTTCTGACAAGATTTGTTGCATCTCCATTTGTTTTTCCTACCTCATTTCTACTATTTTTCTATGTTAAAAAAATAAATATAAAATATTTTACAATTATAAAATATTTATAGATAAATATTTATGAAAAATAAAAATAACCTATCTAAAATATGACACAGTTAAGAGATTGCGCCCTGTCCAAAATAGGGCGTTCTTTGTAACATCAAAGTAAAAACAAACGATCTGAAACTAAAAACAAAAACAACAATATGAGAACTCTTACAATCGCAATTCTATTTATTACAAATACGCTTTCAAACCTAACATTCGCACAAACAAACGCGAAACAAACAGCTATCACAAACACTAAGGTACAAACTGAAAAACCAGCCGCTACCGAGCGCAAAGCGAAATTAACCCGCTTTACGGAAATTCATTTCGGTATGAACAACACATCATTCCCAAACACGGCAAACGCTAAAATGTATAGCGACAACGCTTTTCAATTCGCTATCACAAAACGCCATCAATTGGCAAGCCGATTGGATTTGTCTTATGGTGCAGCCCTTGTAAAAGTAAACCACCAAATGACTTATTTAGAAACAAAAGACAAATTTCAAGACGTGGGTGAGCGCGGGTACAACACAACATATTTTCGCGTGCCAGTTGATGTATATTATGAAGTGGT
>JAYVKQ010000694.1:0-7250 GCA_043768285.1 Saprospiraceae bacterium
GTGTCTAATGCGAATGAGCCAGACCCCTATATCCGATATGTGCAAGCAGCACCAAACACAATCAATCGCTTACTATACGACAGCGAACACACTACAACCCTTCAAAAAACGCTCATCCGACAAGAGGGAGAACCGCCTGTGGATGATGAACATGCCAACGCTGTTTACGACAATGTGGGCATATTTTTAGAATATCTGCAAGGCGAACACAATTGGCTATCGTTGGATAATAAAGGATGCGACATACCTATCAATATCCACTATGATAGAAATTATGGCAATATCTTTTGGGATGGTCAAAACTTGGTAATAGGTGATGGCGATGGCAAGGCGTTCAATAAATTTGCCTATTCGCTGCCCGTTGTGAGTGCGGCTTTGGCAAAAGGCATATCATTTATAGCAAAACTGAAATTTAAAGACCAATCGGGGTCATTGTCCGTCAATATTGCCGATGTTTTGGCAACAGCTATCAAGCAAAAACATTTGAACCAAACCGCCGACACTGCCGATTGGCTGATTGGTGAAGATGTTTATACGGGTACTTTTGGTGGCAAAGCCTTTCGTTCCCTCAAAGCACCCGATGATAAAACACTGGTCGGTCAGCCACAACCTGTGCATATGAAAAACTTGTTGGTCGGCGAAACGAGCGATGGTTTCACCCACCAAAATGCGGGTATTCCAAACAAAGCCTTCTACCTCGTTGCCATAGAATTAGGAACACAACAAGCTGCTAAACTATGGTTTGCAGCCTTTAAGTTATTGAAAGTAAATGCTAAATTCTTAGATTTGTATAAAGCGTTGATTAAGGTAGTACCGCAATTCTATGAAAAAGCGCATCAAAAAGATGTAGTAAAAACGATTGATATGGCTTTTGAAAAAGTGGGTATTATTGAAGCGGAAAAAGTCGTTAAGAAAAAAGCGGTAAAAAAATAGAGTAAGGCTTTTACAAACGAAATACTGAGGGGGTGTTATTCTTTAAGAGAAATAGCACAATCATCTAAAAATGAGAACTGCCGTTCGCGTGCATTGAGCATCGGAACGGCAGCCTACGGTAAATAATACAAAATAAATGAATTAAAAAAAAATGAAAAAATTTAACCTTACGGTCTTAAAAAAAGATTTAGCTACCCTGTAAAAAGCAAATACTTTTTATTAAATATCTGGTACAAAATAACTAAAAACGTTCGCTCAATGATTGAATAATATACAAAAACTCGAAAAACGGAAACTAAAAGGACTAAATTGAGTGAAAAAAAACTCGAAAAACGGAAAACTAAAAAGGACTAAATTTAGTAAAAACAAAACAAACGAATTAAAATAAGTCAAAACTGAAAATTGAGCGAAGTACCGAAGGTAAATGTATTTGGGCGAATGTGCCCTCATTAATGCGACCGCAAAATGTGCCTGCGATGCGCGTCCTCAACTCGAGGTTTTACATAGATTAACTTTTGCTTGATTTTAAGAAAGTGAATAATTTGGTTCGTGCCGATTTGCAGTTTTTTCTTGACTGCCTAACACCCAACGGCAATTGGCTTTTTGAGTGCGATAAGTCACTAAGCAAAGCACTTATCTTTCTTACTCTAAACTATAACTAAGTGCCTGTGACTAATTTTTGTTACCCTTACTTCGATAGTACAAAGATGAAAAGTGAGGTTCTCAAAAAATGAGAACGGGAAAAAAAATCTAAAAAAAATATTAAAAGAACATTGATAGAAATTATTGGTTTTGTAAAAAGCTGATAACCAATTTATTATGCTCATTATTCAAAATTCTTGAAATCAGATTTTTTTTAAATTCTACTCACCATTTCTTCTCACTTCTACCCATACCCGTACTTCGAAAGGTTCGGTGTAATAATAAGAGCCAACGTTGCGGTCATAAGCAAGTGGTGCATCAAACTCTTGCTTGAAGTTATCAATGTACCGTGACATTGTGCTGCGACCCACGCCAAATTTTTCGGCAAGGGTGTCTAAAGAGCCTGTTGATTTTCTTTTTACTAAATCGTGTAAACGATTAATGTAGTTACGGCGGTCATGCATTTTCATTTTTCAATTAATTAAAAGTGATAAAATAGGAAAGATGACTGTCAGCTGCTATGAGAGCAGCCCATCAGTGTTTGTCGCAAACCTGCGATTTTGACAAAAATGAAACGTAATAACTGTATTAAGGTACTAAAGAAAAAAGATGATGTGGTATTAGTCGTATTTGTTCATTTTAGAAAATGTGCTTTATTGAAGTTAAACTAAAGTATGCGTAATAGTCATTGAGTAAATATAGGACAAATATATGCCACTTGTTATGTTTTACAAATTTTTTTTTGTAAAAAAAAAATTGCACAAAAATTATTTTTTTGAACAGCCTAAAGCGTCATTGCAGGTGTTCAAAAGCATACATAAAATGAGCAAAATATACCCAAAGTGGGGCAATTTATACCCACCAATGTCTTGTTTGGCGCGTGGTATGCTTTTTTAATTATGAGTTAAGATTTACTCACAATTTAAAATTCATCCACAATGAAAAAATTATTTATTTCGACACTTATTACCCTCACATTCAACCTTATGTCTTGTAAGGATAACAGTAAAACGCCTTTGCAGGAAAAAGCCGAAAAAGTAGGTGAGGCCTCCCAAGATTTGGCAAAAGAAGCGGGGAAATCCGTTGAGAATGCCGCCGATAAAGCAGCCTATGAACTCAAAGAAGCGCGGGAAAAATCGCGCAAAGATATTCAAGATGGTATTGATAATATCAATGCCAGAGTGGATAAAATGGATAAAGATATGCGTCATGCTACCCGCGAACAAAAAGATGCTTGGGCAAAACAACGGGCTAAATTGGAAAAATCCAAAAATAATTTAGCAAACAAACTCAATGACGTAGGTAAGGATATGAAAGAAGGTTGGCAAGACTTTGAAGCAGACTTAAAAAAGACATTGGCAGATATTAAGGAGGATATCAAAAATTAATATTCTTTACGATGTGGTGCGAAACTTCAAAAGAGTTCTCTCAATACAAGGAACGAGACAGGCATATATTTACATTCTTAACTTATACTTTGCCAGCGAGAGCAACTCTATTTTAACTTAAATATACCTTCATATTTGCGTCAAAATAGAGTTGCTCAAGCATAAAAATAATTAAACTAAGACTATAAATTTATGCCTGTCTCATTCCTAATCGTGTTTTATACGCTAATATATAGTCAAAAAAGGCATCAAAACGAATTGATGCCCTTCTAAAATTGACCATATAAACAGCTATGTAACCCATTACGATTTTAATTATCTGTACCGATGTAGTGCTTTTTATTGCTCGTTTTTGCTTGTCATATCCAAACTATACTTCATTTGACCCCATTTTCTTCAGCTTATTGTACAACGTTTTGCGGTCAATACCTAAAAGTTCTGCGGCTTTACTTTTATTGTAGCGGACTTCTCTAAGAACATTAACGATTGTGTTGATTTCTACTTGTTGGGCGGTTTCTCTTAAATTAATAGGCATTTTTTCATTAGTTATATCATTTTTGATGAAAATGGGGGGGTAGGATGGTTGGATGAACGACAAATACTGACTATTAGAATTTTTAGTATTTGTACTATCCTCATTTTTATCACCATCAATTACTGTAAAATGCATGGTATCAAAAGACAAAGCATCCATTGTGATTTGTGTACCTTTTGAAAGCAATGCCGCACGCTTGATGACATTCTGCAACTCTCTCACATTGCCATACCAGGGGTACTCTGAAAAAAACGCAATAACATCTGGCTCAAAGCCGATTAAGTTTTTCTGTAAATGCGAATTGGTTTCACTTAAAAATTGTTCGGCAAAGAGCATAATATCCCCTTGGCGTAATCGTAAGGGGGGGACGTTGATGCTAAACTCATTGAAACGGTGGTATAAATCTTCTCTAAATTTACCTTTCCCAACAGCCTCTTTTAACTGTGCGTTACTGGCAACAATAATCCGAATATCTAAATGGATTTCTTTGTTGCTACCCACGCGCCGACATTTGCGCTCTTGCACGACTCTTAGCAATGCCACTTGCACATCGTAGGGTAAATTGGTAACTTCATCGAGGAAAATAGTGCCGCCATTTGACATTTCAAAGTGTCCCTCTGTGCTGTTAATAGCGCCTGTAAATGCCCCTTTTTCATGCCCAAATAGCTCACTGTTGGCTAAATCACGCGGAATTGCGCCACAATCTACGGCAATAAAAGGCATATTGGCACGAGGGCTTTTATCGTGTATCATGCGTGCCACCGCTTCTTTCCCTGCGCCACTTTCACCATAAATAATAACACTATATGGTGTAGGCGCAACCAAATCTATCTGCGTCATCAAATTTTTTGAAGCACTACTTTTGCCCAATATATAGGCATTATTTGGCTTTGTCGCTGTTTGTAATCCAGGCTTTTTTGTACCTTGACTATCGCTTTGTATTGACTTATCAAATGAAGCGGCAACTATAGCATTATGAATAGTCGTCAAAAGCTCTTGAGGCAAAACAGGCTTTAGAATATAATCTAACACACCCATTTTTAACGTATTTACGGCTACTCGAATATCGTTGCATTGTGTCATCACCAACACGGGCAAATGAGTGTTTATAGTTTTTATTTCTTTTAACATATCATAGCCGTTTTTATCCTTTACCATGAAATCTGTTAAAACCAAATGCGGTTGATATTCTTGTATTAACTTTAATCCTATATCTGCTCGCGGTGTTGTTTCAACAGTGTAACCATGCTTTGTCAAAAATTTTCTAAGCAAATGACAAATATCCAAATCTGGGTCAATGACTAATATTTTGGGCATATATTTATTAGATACTTTTTTAAGTACGCAATATTATGGTGGTTCAAAAATAGAATTCTCTGCGCAATATTGCAGTAGGTATATTCAAATGGTCTCTGTACTTGGCTACTGTTCTTCGGGCTATAGAATAGCCCGTTTCTGCCAAAAGCGTGGCAATTTCTTGATCATTCAAAGGGTTTGCTTTATTTTCAGCATTGATTATATCAATAAGTGCTTCTTGAATAACCCGATTGGAAACTATTTTACCATCATCTGTCAATATGCCTTCGGTGAATAAATCTTTTAGCGGAAAAATACCAAAATCAGTTTGCACATAGCGCAAACTTGTTACTCTTGAAATGGTAGAAATGTCTAAATCCACACGCTGGGCAACATCTTTCAACACCATAGGGCGTAAGCAGTTGGTTCTCCCTGTTTTGAAAAAAGATTGTTGCAAATCCACAATAGTGTAAATAGTGCGAATTAGAGAATGTTCTCTTTGTTGCAAAGCATCTATAAATAATTGGGCAGCTGTTACTTTATGCTGCAAAAATTGTCTATTTTCTTTTTGTTCTTTTGTAAGTTGTGGCGTATTGTCAAACGACATAAGTAATGACTTGTAATGATTATTGATATGCAACCGAGTGTTTTCATTATGGCTTACATAAATATCAAAAAAACCATTGTCATTAGAAGACACTACAAAGTCGGGTGTAATATGTCGTGCGTAGTCTTTGGGTTGCGACAAACCCATGTTAGGCTTTGGTTTAAGTATCCGTAATAATTGTATGGCTTGAAACAACACTTTATCCGTAAGTGATAAACTATGCTTAATTTTTTCAAAATTTTTATGCGATAAGTCGAGTAAATGATTTTCAACAATGGTAGTTGCTATTTTTGTGGCTGGTAATGAACACCGTTTGTTATGTAGCTGTAACAGCATAAATTCTTTAATATGGCGACTGCCGATACCCACTGGATCAAGTGATTGCACAATTTTAAGGGCAGATTCAACTTCTAATTCTTCTATAAAAACTTTAAAAATAAAAGAAAAATCGTCGGCAATATCTTCCAATGAATAACGCAAATAGCCATCCTCATCAACCATATCAATGATATAGGCACACAAAAGGTATTGCCTTCTGGATAGAGAATAGAACGCTAATTGTTGTTTTAAATCATCTTGAAAAGACAATGTATCAGAAACATTAAGCGGGTAAATTGGGTAGTTGTTGGTAGTTTGATTTAAACCGTCGCTCGAGTAGGCTGTATCCAAAGAATGATTGTCAATGGATATTTTAGTGTGAATACGCTCCGCTTCATCGGGCAATTCCGACAACCCCCCCTCAGTATTTTCGGCATTTTGAGTTGTTTCAAACAACTCCAACGCGGGATTTTCCTCTATCTCGGCTACAATACGCTGCTCCAATTCCATGATGGGCAATTGTAATAAATTCAAAAATTGAATTTGTTGAGGAATTATTTTTTGCTGTTGTTTTTGGGCATGCACTTGCCCCTGCCTTTGTTTGTTCATCTACTCTTTTCTCATCTTATTAAAAAATATTCCTGTACGATATAATTAAAATGAATTGATGTGGATCAGTTTATTTATATACAAAGTTTCAACAGAAATGTTAAATATGCAATTTGATTTTGATGATAAAAATCAATTAGTACAAACTTTTAGTACCCCCCCTCAGTATTTTTACATTATTTTTTCGAAAATATAAAAATTCAAGCTAAACGATTGAGCTATGATAACACGAATAGCACAAATTGTAAGTAGAAATTTTCTAATTTAGATGTGATAATTTGGGCTTTAATATCCAAATTGGTCTTAATTGTTTCTAAATTCGACTTATTCCTGTATCGTTCCTTACATATTATTTGCCTTTTATACACCAATAATTTGATATTTTTTTATGTGTTAAAAATTGGAGACGCTGTCATCCAACGTCTCCAAAAGTCATAACCCATAAAAAATATTATTGTAAACTTAATCTATTCATCTCAACTAAGCCATTTTATTCATAAGTAATACAGCCTCCTTTTTTCTACCATAATTTGGGTCTTATTTTGAGGAATCTCTTGAAGAATCTTTTGAGGAGCCTTTTGAAGAATTTCCATCAGAATCTTTATCAGAGTCTTTTGAAGAACTTTTTGAATATTTGCCGTCAGAGTCTCTATCCGAATCTTTTGAGGAGCCTTTTGAAGAATTTCTATCAGAGTCTCTGTCCGAACCTTTTGAATATTTGCCGTCAGAGTCTCTATCCGAATCTTTAGAAGAACCTTTTGAATATTTGCCGTCAGAGTCTTTATCCGAATCTTTTGAATATTTGCCGTCAGAGTCTCTATCTGAATCTTTAGAAGAACCTTTTGACGAATTTCCATCATAGTCTCTGTCCGAATCTTTTGAATATTTGCCGTCAGAGTCTCTATCTGAATCTTTAGAAGAA
>JAYVKQ010000695.1:0-16614 GCA_043768285.1 Saprospiraceae bacterium
CGGTTCTTTCATGGTAGAAGTTCTCCAATAAGGAATAGTATAACTACGATAAGGATATTCTTTAACTGTTCCATCCATCGATTTAGCATTGACATATAAAATATAAGTGGTAAAGCCTTCTGGCATACCTACATCTATTTTAAGCTGTGTACCTGCTTTAATGAGACAATTATTATGTAGTAAAATATCCCTATTCAATTCTAAATACTTAGTTGTTGATTCGTTTTTTTTTCCGAAACTCAACAATGAATAAGTTATAAATACTCCAATAAGAATTCCGATTAGTAAATATATTATATTTTTCATTTTTTTTGATTTTCTGTCATGCCATTAATAGTATTCCCCATTACGTATTCTCTTCTGTACAAATTTAAAGACTGATAATTGTTTTCCATATGTGTTTTAGCTACTCTTGGGTCTTGATTAGGGTTTTTCCTAGGTCCCAACTTCCTCCTGGCAACCAATTTATACCAATTTTACTTAGAGCTGCACATGTTATAGTAGTACAACTATTTTTTGCTATGTCATAATTACCGTTGCGCCCAAGTCTTCCAAAGTAAATACGTTGTTTGTGCAAGTGTTAAGCGCAGCGTCACTTGCACATATACCCACGATTTCACACTTTTTAGTTTGTCAATGAACTTTGCACCCCCTCAGTATTTCTACTGTTTTGGCGGCTCGGCAGCAAGTGTGTAAGTGACCGCTGCGCTATACACTTACACAAACACGCACGTTTTTCCTAAAATAGAACTCTTAAAACAACTGGACCATCAAATACATCAAAATATGATGGTTTTCCATCAAGAACACCACTTGAAAGAGTTGAATTACCTTTTTTATAACCGAATTCTCTCACAATTTCATTAATACGATCATTGTTTTTAATCTTATAAATCCTCAACCCACCTGCTACTGTATCAGACGTTAAGTTTTCGATATCCAAAGAGGCATAACTTGTATTTGTTGCTGAAGTTGTTTTTAATACTATATCCGAATAATCATGTGATTGATATTCAAAAGCGGTATAACCGCCTGTAGGATATATTTTGTATAACTATCAAAATAACCCTTATTTACAGCTCCTGTCGCTGGGCTTTTATACTCATCAACAAGTGATTTTTTTATTCTGGTAATTATCCCTCCAACATTCAAATTCCATCCAAGACCGACCCAACCATGGTGTTGTTCAGGCTTATGACCTGATGCATCATAGCTTAATTCCATAGGTACTTCTTCTGAAACGGGTATAGGTAAGCTAATATTTGGTTTTCCTGTAAAATGTCCTACAGAAAAATCGCCATACTTATTGATTGATGCCGCTTCTGGAGATTTAGGGGCGTAGTCTCTTGTATAAGGCGTGGTGCTTGTGAAAATAAGTTACTTGAAAGCAAACATAGGATTAGCGAGTAAGCGAGTAGTGTGAAGCATAAGCGTATAGATTTTGAGTTTTGGAATAAAATTATTTTCGGAATAAAGATATGTTCAAAACATTAATATAGCCAAATAAAAACACGACATTAATGTATTATAAAAAATTAAATTTTATTTATACCCTATTTTATGGAATAAATACAGCAAATAAACCATATTTGCAATAACAAATATAGTTTACTATTATTCATCATATATTGTAAAAATGCCCGTTTATTTGATTTTTTATGCCAAAAACTTCAAACCAAACTCCAAATGCGCCAAACCAAACTCCAAATGCGCTAAACCAAACTCATGTCGCTCTAACGTAGCTTTTCATTTAGTTTTTTTTGTGTTCTCTTGGTTTTGAGGAAAATACTGAGGGGTGGCACAACACATATTGTCACCTATACCCTCATTTGAAACAACCTTTCCACATCAGCATAAGGTAAATAAATAGCAAATACGGTTTTCAATGGAGGTTATGACTATCTATGTTGCTGTTTGGCGATAAGTGGCTATTTTATGGCTTTTAATACTGTTTTCTTTATTAGTTTTGTGAAAGCTGTTTTATCAAATGGCTTTTTTACCACATAAGGCACATTAGATTTTTCACATAAGAACACAGAAGAAATGATGAATGATGAATGATTAGTGTTCAAAGGATTTTGTTAAATTGCGTAAAAACGTTTCGTGCGTAGGTTTAGTAAACGGAAAATTATTTTTTTTTCAAAAAAAAATAATTTCCCGTTTACTAAACCTTTGTCGAGAAGCATTGTAAATAATTAAAAATCAATACATCACATATGAAAAAAAATATCACTACACTCTCTTTTCTACTATTTTTTGCAAAAACCATATGCGCTCAAAATACACCCATTGACAGCAGCAAATACCCGCGTCTTGTCACCTTTACAACCCAACAAGACCATGCACAAATGATGCAGCAATTGGGTATTAAAACTCTACGGCGCGGTCCCAGTGGCGATGAAAAAGCACCCAACCATGCCAATTATGATGAAAGTATTGCCAACCCATGTCCGCAATTGCCCGATGTTTTGATGTTAAAAGATGGCAATAAAGTCACCTCACCAGATATGTGGTGGCAGCAACGCAGACCCGAACTTGCAGAGGCTATTGAGCAAGAAATGTATGGCAAATTGCCTAAAAACCTACCGAAAGTGACTTGGACGGTGAAGATTACAGACCGTGAATTTGTAGGACGCACGCCCGTTGTCGCTAAACAATTGGTCGGTCATGTGGATAATAGCGACTATCCTTTAATTAATGTGGATATTAATATGATGGTTGTTGTGCCAACCAATGTTAAGGGACCTGTACCTGTTTTGATGATGTTTGGTCGTCCTTCATTTCCAGCACCTGCGCAGCCTTCGCCAGAGCATATGGAAAAAATCAATATGGCTTTTAAAGAGATGCTGATTAAAAGTAGCCCCGACATGAAAGCGATATTTGACCAATATCCTGCTTATACGCCTATTACGCGATTGCCGTCTAATTTTTTTGCACCCGCTACTACAAGCGATTCGCCACCTACTGAACAATTATTGGCAGCAGGTTGGGGTTATGCGACTATCGAACCTGCCAGTATTCAAGCAGACAATGGAGCTGGTTTGACACGCGGCATTATCGGTTTGGTGAACAAAGGGCAAGCGCGTAAACCCGATGATTGGGGTTCACTTCGGGCTTGGGCATGGGGGGCAGCACGCGGTTTGGACTATTTGGAAACCGACCCCTCAGTAGATGCGAAAAAAGTAGGCATTGAAGGCGTATCACGCTATGGCAAAGCGGCTTTGGTGACATTGGCTTTTGAGCCACGATTTGCCATAGGTTTAATTGGTTCTTCAGGAAAAGGAGGGGCAACCTTGCATCGCCGCATATTTGGAGAAGCCGTTGAAAGCCTAACAGGTAGTGGCGAATACCATTGGATGGCAGGTGATTACATCAAATATGGCGCATCAGAAGCCTCTTTTGGCAGCAAAACAGGTTGCGATTTAAGCACAGATGCGCACACATTGATTGCCCTTTGCGCACCACGTCCTACTTTTATCAGCTATGGTATTCCCGAAAAAGGCGATTCAAAATGGCTTGACCAACAAGGTAGTTATATGGCAACTGTAGCAGCAGGTTCTGTTTTCAAACTCTTAGGGGCAAAGGATATTGGCGTATCTAATGATTATTTGAAAGAAAAAATGCCGCCTGTTTTGACGGGTTTGATGGATGGTCAATTGGCTTGGCGACAACATGATGGAGGGCATACGGATGCCCCTAATTTTCAGCATTTCATTCCTTGGGCGAGTAAAATGTTGAATTATAATAAGACACCTTCTCCATAATATATAATTTTAACAAGAGGGGGTATCACCATATTGGCAATACCCCCTCAGTATTTTAAGCGTTTAAATCATTATTTATCAAACCATTGCGGCGTATCCAATGTTAAACCTTTGGGCGTATTGGGATTTGAACTTACTTCCTCACTCCGATATAAAAGACGGCGAACCAAACCAGCAACAGGTGCGCCAGTAGGTGTCGTCATTGATGGAATTTCTTGCCCAACTGCACCAGAACGGCGGTGTTGTACCCAACCTTCTACAGGGCGCATGAAATAATCCAAATATTGTTGTTGAGCGAAGATAGTCCGGTAATTTGCCGCAGTCAAAGTAGGTAAAGATGCCAAATAGGTATCTACTTGCGCAATAGGCACACCAACAGACAGTAATGACTCTTTGACCCCTGCTTTGAGGCGGGTAGTAGCAACATCAAAACCTCCTGGTGCAAAACCTCTCGCAATGGCTTCTGCTTCATATAACAATTGCTCAGAATAAGAGAACGAAACCTCTGGCAAATCGGCTTTGAGTAAATTCATATTCACCAGAGCGGATTTGGTTGTATAGGTTTCAACCGAGTTTAGAGCTATAAATTCGTTTGGTTTTGCATCAGGTCCTGGCTGATAAAAATAAGGGATACGTGGGTCATTGAGCGAAACCAATAAGTCATAAACAGGCTTTGAGCAATACCAATCTGATTGAACGCCCCCTCTGAAAATAGCTGTAAATGAAAAGCGCGGGTTTTGACGACCCGGTTGATTAAAGTATTTGAAAAGCATGGCATCAGCATTTGAGCTTATCATATTGCCCGCAGTAACCAACTGACCTATTGTTGCACCTTTGGAAGCATCGGCATCTACCATAGAGAATAATATCCTCATTTTCAATGAATTAGCAAATTTGCGCCACTTTGTCATATCCCCACCATAGTACAAATCATTGGGCGCACCAATGCCTTTTGAATTAACATCTATCATCCCTAATGCTTCGTCTAAGAGCGCAACGCAACCATTCAACACGTCTTGTTGCTTATCAAATTTAGGAAAATCTACTTTGCCACTCGCTGCTTCAGAAAAAGGAATATCGCCCCAAAGCAACGAGGTTTGCGCATAGGCAAAAGCCATTAATATTTTACATTGTGCGATGGCATTTTTGTTAACTGGTTGCGTTTTTTGTGCTATTTCTATTGCTACGTCAAGGTTTTTTAATACGTCTGTATAGGTACGCCCCCAAGCACTGCGCACACGGGTTTGGTCATATTGCGCTTGGGCTAATCCCCAACGCCCACCTGACGACCACATTTGACCCATCAAGGCAACTGGCCACGTCAATTCTGCTACCCGAAGCAATGAAAATTGGGTCGCTGCTCCAGTAAAAAGGAGGGCAGGATCTACCGACGTTGAACGATTTGGATCCACATTGATATCACTGTTTTTAAAACAAGATGACATTGATAAAGCTATGATTGTGATAAATACGATTACCTTTTTCATATTGCTTAATATTTAATAAGTTATTAAATTGATTTTCAAATCTATATTTTTAATATTTATAATAAATTACCCCTCAGTATTTTAGGCGTTTTTCATTAAAAACTAACACGCAAATTTGCTCCAATTGACCGTGTGCTTGGTATGCTACCCCGTTCCAAACCTTCGCCAATTAAACCAGTGCCTAATACATTCGCTTCGGGGTCAATATGGGGTACTTTTGAACTGATAATCCAGAGATTACGCCCTTCAATACCCAAAGCAATACTGCCCAATCGCGTTTTTTTCAACCAAGATGCTGGTAAATTATAGGCTACCCTTACTTCCCGTAATTTGCTATAAGAGCCATCAAAAATATTGTTTTCAGGACTTGACGAATTGTCCAATTGCGACCAATATTGTTGCATACTGGCAACGGGTTTGTCGTTGGGGCGATATGTACCATCAGCGTTACGAATAACGCCAGGGTCTATGATTGGCGTGCGATTGTTATCAGCTGTTTCAATAGCTAAACCACTACCCCGCACAATACTAACAGTTTGAGAATTGATAACGCCGCCTTTTCGCATATCCACTAAGAAGTTGAAATCAAATCCTTTGTATGAAAACGAATTATTGATACCCAAAGTCCAATCGGGATAAATATTGCCCAATAGTTTTCTCGGACCAGGTGTTCTCAAGCCCGTTGTCGGATTGATAACAATATTGCCATTTGGGTCGCGCAACCAACCCACGCCTTGAATATTAAACGTTTGACCAGGGCGTGCCGCTATAAATATGCCGAACCCATCGCCAGAAGTAACGATAAACTCATCAAGACCAGGAGCCAGCGACTCGACAATATTTTTATTGCGATTAAAGTTAAAAGCCGCGTCCCAACGAAGACCTGAACTGGTTTTTTTAATGGGTGTTACTGTTAGCATGGCTTCCACACCTTTGTTTGAAATCTCACCCACATTCAACCTTCTCGCCGAATAACCAGTACTTTGCGGAACGGCGATGGAGATGATTTGGTCATAATTTAATGTTTGATAATAGGTCATATCCAAACCCACACGCCCACCAAAAAACTTCAATTCCGTCCCAAATTCATAAGAGGTTTGTTGCTGTGGTTTCAAATCGGCAGGTGGAATAATATTGGTCGAACTAAATGCCGATGCACCACCTATGGGATATAATATATTAAAGGTGTAAATATCACTGGCTTGGGTTTGAGGATTGTAGGTGAACGACAACTGATATGGCTCTTCATCCGAACCAACGTTGGCGTAATTAGCGCGTATTTTTGCGTAACTCAATATATCATTTTTCACAATTCCCCAATTAGAAAAAGCCTCAGTTAATATAAACGAGACGCTCGCCGAAGGATAAAAATAGGAATTATTGGCTACGGGCAAAGTAGATGACCAGTCATTACGACCCGTTACGTTCAAAAACATAAAGTTTTTATAATCAAAACTCAAATCACCATACGCGCCAAATATCTCACGACGGCTGAAAAAATTAGACGCTACATTGGATTGCGCATTCGCAAATGTGTAGAGTTGGTCTATATTCAACCCTTCGGAGAATACTCTGGCTCTTCTGATAGTACGTTGGTTAAATTGATGCCCCAATATACCTTTGAATGTCCAATCGCTTCCAATAGGGCGTGTAACTGTACCCAAAATATCCGTTTGCAATTCTCTCTCAAAAATTTCATTGGTTTCAAATTGTCCATTTAGCCGTCCGCGCGTCCCTCGGCGGGTAACAGAGCGGCGGTTTTCGGTGAAAAAATCAGTCCCAACCCGACCCGTTACGGCAAACCATGGTGTAAGGTTGTAATCAAGGCTTGTGCCGCCATAAATGCGGTCAACTGAATTTGAAAAACGATTGAACTTCTGGACAAAATAAGGGTTATTCTGTACGCCATTCAAATCAATCGAGCGTGCCAAGTCGCCCGTCCAACCCGTAGGAACGGCTTGCGTAGAAGGAGCAAAAAGATTGTTTTTCAAATCATTAATATCCACAGTAACGGGTGTTCCTGCTAAAATGGTAGCAATGATGTTGGTGGTATTAGAACCTTGTTGTGGTCGTCCGTCACTGGTTGAACGCACGTAATTGACCCAAGCCCGAGAGGTCAGTTTATCGGTAATTTTTTTACCCCCGTTAATAGAAAAAGTATTGCGTTGCAGTTCAGAATTAGGAACAGTCCCCGTTTGACGCAAATTTGTATAGCCAATCCGATAATCGCCTTGGTCAGTTGCACCGTCTAAAGAAACACTGTTGATTAAGGTATTGCCCGTTTGAAAAAAATTGCGCCAATTTTGAGGAAAAGCTTGCAAACTTGTCACATCTGTGCCTTTATAATCCTTGATAGCACCCGTAACGCTCGAAATTTTAGGACCCCATCCGTTACCCAATTGCGGGTTATACACACCCAAATTGCCTTGCGCATATTCTGTTTGCAAGTCGGGAACACGCAAAACATCATCCGCGCGATAAGAGGAATTGACCGTAATATTCATTTTTTTATCTCCTTTTTTACCCCTTTTGGTCGTTATTACAATGACACCATTGCGGGCACGCGAGCCATAAAGTGCAGAAGCGGCAGCTCCTTTCAAAACAGTCATATTTTCAATATCATCAGGATTTAAATCGCCCGCACGATTACCAACATCCACGCCCCCTGTCACTATATCAGTTTCAGAATTATTGAATGAGGAGTTTGAAATCGGGATACCATCCACAACAAAAAGAGGCTCGCTGGCACTCGAAATAGAGTTTGCACCGCGTATCATCACCCTCGTAGAGCCACCAACCGTACCCGATTGTTGCGAAATCCGCACGCCAGCAACCTTGCCAGCCATCGAGTTGAGCACGTTAGGGTCACGCGCTTTTAAAAGTTCAGTACCGCCCAATGTCGAAACGGCATAACCCAATTCTTTTTTTTCGCGCACTATGGCATTTGCAGTCACCACGATTTCATTCAAATCAATCAATTCTGATTGCATTTGTATGTTTAGCGCGGTTTGACCATTCAAGGCAACTTCTTGCGTTTTGTAGCCCACAAAAGATACCACCAACACAGAATTGTCAGACGGAACAGTTAGCTGATAACTGCCATCAATGGTCGTGACCGTTCCAATATTAGTGCCTTTGACTAAAATGCTTACGCCAGGAATACCCTCATTATCGGTTGCTGTAATTTTCCCCGTAATATTTTTGTTTTGTCCGTAAGTGAAGGTATAAAAGCCCATCAGAATAAAATACAGTAGTCTTCTTTTCATTGCTAAATCAGGTAGTAATTTGGTTAATAAATATAGGTTAAAATGCATTTTTTTATGTCGTAGTAAAGCAGAAGAAGTAAGATGGTATAATGTAGCGTCGAATTTATTCGACGGAGACATTGATAATCAATGACTTACGCAGCCCGCCGAATGAATTCGACGGTACATTTTACCAACTTACTATTTACTCGTTACGTATCTAAATATATAGAAGGTTAAAGCCCTAAAAATACTGAGGGGTATATCTTATTATTCTCCCGTCCCTTATGGCACACGAACAATTTTCTTGATTTTGACGGGCGTTTTAAGGTATTGAGTTGGGTTGGCAAAAGCATTGGTTGGTCCCTTAGCACCTGTTTCACCTTGTTGAATTTTACGCACCACGTCCATCCCTTTTATCACTTTCCCAAAAGCAGCAAAGCCTTGACCATCTGGATTGCGTTTGCCCCCAAAATCTAAATCAGGTTGATTATTGACGCAAATAAAAAACTCCGAACCACCACTATTCGGCGCAGTGCGAGCCATCGAAATAGCCCCATCTACGTGCATAATACCCGTTTTTTGAGTGGTTTCTTGTTGGATAGGCGGCAGCATTTTGAGCGAATCATTTTGAAGCCCGCCTTGAATAACTTCAATTTTGACGGGGCTATTGGCTTGATTGTCCATGCGCACAACGCGATAAAACTTACCGCCAGTATAGCGTTTTTCATCAACATAGCGCAAAAAATTAGCTACCGTAATTGGGGCTTTATCGGCATAAAGCTCTAAAGTAAAATTACCCATTGTCGTTTTTATGCGTACTTTTTGAGCGAAGGTAGGTATGCTGAAAATCAGCGATAGCATTAACAAAGTTGTAATAATTCTCATGGTGTACTTGTTATTTTGTATCGTTATTGGCAATAATAGCAAAATAAACGCTCAGAAGACATAAATATACAATCTTTTAGGTTTATCGAAAAGAATTCGTCAAAAAAAAACACATGAGCACGAAAAAAAGTTTTTAAAGCTGTTTCTAAACGAAACAGGCATAAATTTTAAAATACTATCTCCTTCCAAAAACTTACATTTGCGGCGTTTGTTTAGTCTTCTTATATTCTCTATTTTTCAACCAAACCACCGTTTATGGAAATTTCAAATATACCGTTCGCACAATTGCCCATGCTCGCTAAAACCGATAGAGCTTATGCCGAACAAGAGCCCTCGCTAAGACCTTTTTATAAATACCCTGTTGATATTCAATCATTTAAGCAAGTTATTGAAGATAAAAGTAAAGAAAGTATTGATAGAAAAACCCTTGAAGCTGTACTTAAAAAGCAATATAAAGGTCTGGATACTGAGGGGGTCGTGCATAGGCATATCAACAGTATTTCTAAAAAAAATACGTTCACAATCGTTACAGCGCATCAACCGAGTGTGTTTTTAGGACCTCTATATTTTGTCTATAAAATCTTTTCTACTATTCATTTGGCGAATGTTTTGAAAAAAGCCTATCCCGATTATAATTTTGTCCCCGTTTTCGTCATTGGCGGCGAAGACCATGATTTTGAAGAAGTCAATAATATCACTATTTTTAATAAAAAAATCACTTGGAACCGTTCAGATACTGAGGGGGGGGCAGTGGGCATGATGCAAACGTCTTCTCTCCTACCCGCTTTAGCTGAGTTGAAAACCGTATTGGGTGAGAGTGACAATGCACAGCATATTTTTAATATTATTGAAAAACACTATACACAAAATGCAGTATATCAAGATGCTACACAGGCTTTATTGAATGAGCTATTTGGCAAATACGGTTTGGTGGTTTTGAATATGAACGATGCAGATTTGAAAAAACTATTTGTCCCCATTATGCAGCGCGAAGTCATGGAGCAAACTTCCGAAAAATTAGTACGCGCTACGCAGATGGAACTCGACGCTTTGGGTTTCAAATCGCAAGCCTTTCCACGAGAGATTAATCTGTTTTATTTGCGCGAAAATCTACGCGAGCGCATCGTTTTTGACAATGGTATTTATAAGGTTTTGAATACCGATTATACATGGGTAACACAAGCAGACTTATTGAAAGAGATTGCCTATACCCCTCAGTATTTCAGCCCAAATGTCGTGTTGCGCCCTCTATATCAAGAGGTCATTTTGCCAAATTTAGCTTATATCGGTGGTGGTGGCGAATTGGCCTATTGGTTGGAGCGCAAAAGTCAATTTGAACATTTTGGTGTGAATTTCCCAATGCTTATACGCCGCAATTCTGCCTTGATTTTAGAGAAAGGTAATAAAGAGCGTTTAGAAAAATTAAATTTACAACTCTTTGATATTATAGGAGATATAGATATTATTATTAAAAAATATGTAGAGCAATTAGCAACCGACCCCCTCAATCCCGACTCTATCGGGATTTCATACTTCAATATGGAAGCCGAAAAATCGGCATTTTCGGATACTTTTGATGCCGTCATTAAAAAAGCCTTAACTATTGACCCGACACTCGAAAAGGCAGTTTTGGCGGAAAAAGCTAAAGCCATGCAGAGCCTTGATATGATAGAAGCTAAGCTAATGAAATCTGAAAAACAAAAGCACGAAACCAGCCTCAATCAAATCCGCAATATTACCCAAAAGCTATTCCCAAACGGCGGCTTGCAAGAGCGTGTGGATAATTTTTTGCCCTATTATATCAAATATGGAGAAGCATTTTTTGACGTTTTAAGCCATAATTTAAACCCTTTGAATAATGGGATGGTGGTTATTTCAGAATAATTTGTAACAATATTTTTTCACTTAAATGCAGATATATAGAACCTACCCCAAATAAAGAAAACCCTTGCTGTTGAGCAAGGGCTTCTAACCCAAACAAATAAACACAAAAACTATCTTTAAACGGCATATTAGCCGAATTCTTCATTTAATTAGGACAAAGATACGTATCTCAATGTTACTATGCAAGTATAACGAGCTTTTTTTTTGATTGTTACAACAAATTTTACAAAAAAAATATTTTTGAGTGGATTTCAGTAAGATATTGACGGGGGCGATATGAAATCTAATGTCGTCAATATTTCAACAACGCTTATTCTACGCCAAAACCCGCTGTTACATTCTCCCACGTTAACTGCACCGCTTTGTCTTTTAGCTCAAACGTCATACGCTCAGCAAAGTCAGCCGCTTTTGCAGATTTGACTTTCACGCGCAAAACATCTTCTTTATCACTATATTGATACGCGCCCCATTGCTCAGTTTTTTTGTTAAATATAAACGTCATATCGGTTGCCGTAGGGATGGTAAAAATAGCGTATTTACCCGCTTTCAAAGGCTTCCCTTCTATTTTTACGTCCTTATCAAATTCAATAACAGTTGCATTGTTCGCACCTGTGCGCCATACCTTATCATACGGTACAAGGCTACCCCAAATTGTACGACCCTTCACTGCGGGTTGAAAATAATTGATTTTGATTGACTTTTCGCCAATTTTACCCGCAGCCGTTGCCGCTGGGCTTGGCATCGCTTTTTTTTCTTGTGTCGCTTGCGTTGATTGCGCGTTGAGTGCTACACCTAAAAATAGTGTAAAGATTGAGAGGAGAATTGCTTTTTTCATAAAAAATGACATTTTAATGATAAATGATGAGTTGTTAATTATCAGTTATGAGTGCTATTGTGGATTAGCGCATTACAAGTCGTATATCTTACCACTATTATCGTACAACTATTTAGACAAATAATTGTGTGAAAAGTTTAGGCAAATGATTTTTTAAATAATAATTAAGATTCTGATTAAAAAAGCCCATATCTTATTAAGATACGGGCTTCACGTTATAACTGTAACAAAATGTACTATGAAAAACTAACTATATTTATCTGACTTTCAAAGCACCTGCCGCGTCAAAATGCCAATGTTTATTGTCACTTGTGCGGACACCATACTCAACGGTACCGTCAGTCTTCGTAATCTTTACAATATGCGTAATTTTAGTTACGTCGGTGTTAGCAGCTAAATAGGCTTGTGCCGCCGCAGGCAATTCCGTTAGCGTGATAGATACCAATGTAAAGTTGCGGGTTGGCTTGTTGACGATATTGCCATCAACGTCAAAATGAATATGTGTTCTGTTTGTAAAACGAACAACATATGTTATTTTAACAACACCCGCGCTATCTGTCCGTGTAATTTTATAAACACTAACAACAGTTGCCGTCAAGTTATTGGTAGTCAAATAGGCTTGTGCAGCTGCTGGCAACTGTGCTACTGTTATCGAGTCGCCCGCTGCACCACTTGCATGATCATGCTTACCTTTACCGCGTGAACCTTGGCTAAATTTACCACGAGGTCCTTTGCAAGTGCTATCGCTACCGCCTGCACCCGTACCTTGTAATACCAATTCTTCGATTGATAATTGTGCTGCAGTGATGGCTACATCTGCCGAAGGTGTTACATCATTTGTTTGGGTACAAGCAAACGCCAATACCATGCTCAAGAAAACTGAAACTTTCAAAAAGTTCATCATGTGAAAAGAGATTTTAATTAATTGATTAATAAATTTTTTGTTTAAAATTAAATAAATTTAACTGTACAATTTTCCTTCATGCAAAATCGGTTTTTATGATTACCATGTGATTATAATTAAGCGTTGCATTGTATTTTTTATTGTTCTAAAATATCCAATTTTACAAAAAATAGACAAATAAAGATTTTATATCTTTGCCTATTTAAAAGCGTTCATTTATTATATAAATAAATAATTATATATATAAAGTATTTTAATTATATATTTTACAAAAATAATATAAAAATATTTTAATTTATTGAATATTTTCTAAAACTGATTTTTTTGCCCCAAAATACTGAGGGGGTATAAAAGCTGGGTCTTTTGATTGTTTGCGAAGAGCCTCTAAAATACAGTATTTATGTGCCGTTGCAGAAGCGGATTCCATCGAAATCTGATACCCTAAATAGCCTTCTAAAAAGCCTAATTTTAAAACAAATATATTTAAAAACTTAAAAATAATTTTCAGATATACTTTTAGAGGAGAAACGTTTTTACCTGTTTTTTTTAATACCGACACTGCATCTAATTCTGCATATTTCCGAAATCGTCGGCACATATCATCCAAATCATAGAAACAATAATGCAATAAATCACCTTCTAAAGTGCGTATTTTTTCTGCCGTTTTCAAAGTCTCTTGTACATAATCACCCACCCAAGTTGCTGTTTTTCGAGGAAACAAACGTACTTTTTCATCAGGATACCAACCGCAATACAGGACGGCTATGTCGCCAATATGGTTGCGCCGCTTAAAGGCATAAGCCCCTCTGAGCCACATTTTTTCTTCCATAATATTGCCTCTCAAAGTATCAGACAGCACTTCGTCTGCATCAATCGAGAGAATATAATCGTGTTTTGCTAAGGCATTGCCGTAGTTTTTAGTGGCAGCATAACCTGCCCAATCTCTTTGTATAAAAAAAACAAACGGGTGTGCTCGGCAAATCTTAGCCGTATTGTCGGTACTAAAACTATCCACAACGATGATTTCATCCGCCAAACCTTTTAACGCATTCAAACAAGCCGCTATGTGCTGTTCTGCATTGTAGGTGGTGATGACTGCGGATATTTTAATATCGTTCATATTGAGTAGTTTTATGCTACCAAGACGCAGGTGTATCGGAAGCGGTTGCGTGATTGGCTTTTTTCAATTTCCATTTCTAAATAAGTTCGCTTAACTTTGTGGCGTAAATAAATACCCAATGAGCATTTTCGTGTTTGGAAAAGAGGTATATGCACATTAATTTTTCATCGCGCAGGGCGATTGAAATCGCCCTGCCAGTGCCACCATAATGTCCATATGCGGCATTGCTATTATTCATTTTCAATTATCCATTTTCAATTAATTTATATGCCTTACGACAATTTTGAGACTAACGCCATTCGTACCCAAGCGGAACAGAGTGAATTCCGCGAACACAGCACGCCCATTTATTTCACCTCAAGTTTTACTTTTGATGATGCAGAACAGGCGCGTGCCTTATTTGCCGACGAGTTTTCGGGCAATATATATACGCGCTTCTCTAATCCTAACAATACAGAATTTATAGACAAACTCTGTTTGATGGACGGCGCGGAAGATGGCTTTGCGACGGCTTCGGGTATGTCGGCGATATTCACGGCGGCGGCGGGTTTGTTGCGCAGTGGCGACCATATATTGGCTTGCCGTTCCGTTTTTGGCTCAACGCACCAGCTATTGACGCATATTTTTCCACGTTGGGGCATTACTTTTAGCTATGCGGACATCAATAATACGGATGCGTGGGAAAGTTTAATTCAACCCAATACCAAAATGGTAATTGTCGAAACGCCTTCGAACCCTGGCTTAGATTTGATTGATTTAGAATGGTTAGGCAAATTGACGAAAAAACACAATCTGATATTGATGGTGGACAATTGTTTCGCCACACCTTATATACAGCAACCTATAAAATACGGGGCAGATTTGGTGACTTATTCAGCCACAAAATTCATTGATGGGCAAGGTCGCGCCATTGGTGGGGCAATCGTCGGCAGAAAAGATTTGATTAAAGAAATTCGCTTTTTTGCGCGACATTCTGGTCCCAGTATGTCGCCGTTTAATGCGTGGATTTTGTCAAAAAGCCTTGAAACATTAGCTATTCGTATGGAAAAACACGGCGAAAACGCCCTCGCCTTAGCTGATGCTTTGACGACACACCCCTCAATATCGTGGGTCAAATATCCGTTTCTCCCCTCTCACCCTAATTACGCATTGGCAAAACGCCAAATGCGCTTAGGCGGTGGTATCGTCTGTTTTGAAGTAAAAGGCGGTGTGGCAGCAGGTCGCCGTTTTTTGAATAATTTAAAAATGATTTCGCATACTGCCAACTTGGGCGATACGCGCACCATTGCCACGCATCCAGCCTCTACAACCCACTCAAAACTCACGCCCGAAGAACGTGCTTCGGTAGATATTACCGATGGGCTAATCCGCATTTCGTGCGGTTTGGAGCATATTGAAGATATTAAAAAAGATATTTTTCAAGCCTTAGAAGCTGAGGAGGTGATTATTGCTGATAATCATCAGAATGGAAAAGGTCAGGAAGACAAGGGCTTTTTCAAGAAAATGTTTGAATATGTTACTGGCGAATAAATTGATAATCAATGGGTTACAGAATTGACATTTTTTACATCAATTCCTAATGTAGAATCCAAATAAGATTTTCGTAGAGACGTTGCAGTGCAAATACGACGTTGCACTGCAACGTCTCTACGAAAAACTCTGTGTATATTGTAACTAAAAAATTGATGCTTTTCAGAAAGCTGTCAATTCTATATCCCATTCACCGCCATAACCCCATTGATTTCAGGCATTTTAGATTTTATGGCTTGCTCAATACCCGCCTTCATGGTCATAGTGGACATGGAGCAACTTTCGCACATACCCATCCATTTGAGTTGCACGACCATATCATCCGTCACATCTACGACTTCAATATCGCCACCGTCCACGCGCAGGAAAGGGCGCACGTCATTCAACGCCGCTTCAATTCTATCAATCAAAATATTTTTAGCTTCTATGACCATGTTGTTTTATTTAGACTAATTCTGCACAAAATTACACATATAGATGGTGCTAACAAAATTTATTTATCAACAATTGTTTTTTAGAATTGTTGAAGTATAAATTTGGCAAAAAATACTGAGGGGGTGCATTTTGATATATAAAACGTAGATTTGCGCTAAAGTAGAAACAGGAAACGCCTCGAGTTTTTCAACAATTATATTGCGTCACTACGTGACTAAGCAAGTTCTTGGGTTTGGTACTTATTATAAACATTTTGTCTCTAACGAGACATAGGATAGTGCCTGACTTTACTGACCCGATAGGGTCAAAATCTTTATAATAAGTACCAAACCCAAGAACTTGCTTAGTCACGTAGTGACGCAATACAATTGTTACAAAACCGAGGCGTTTCATGTTTCCATAAAATATTTAATGATGAAACAGCCCTTAGAGCTTAATGCCGACTTTCAATATGCCTTAGATATATTGGAAAAAACACCCAAAAATCTATTCATCACAGGTCGGGCAGGGACGGGTAAATCC
>JAYVKQ010000696.1:0-2467 GCA_043768285.1 Saprospiraceae bacterium
TTTTTGAAAAAAATCAAATCAATTACCCTCTATTTTTTATTTCCGAAACCTTTTTAATTTATTTAAAATCAATTAGTTAGAATACCTGTTATGGGTTAATCAGCCCCGTTTGTTTTTGATAAACAAAATAATAAGATAAATCGTATTTATCTAATATGGAATCGAGTATTGGGTCTTTACCGCGTTCATACCCTTCTTTCAAATTGTAGCCATACATTTTGCCAAAAGCATTCCAACCAGTTGCAGAAAAACCACCCTTCACATCTTTTACCAAATCAAAAAAAGGCATATGCGTCTCGCGTTCAATCATTTTTATCAATAAAAAACCTTGTGTGCGGGTTAGGTTTTTCAATTGCTCCTTAAATCTATCGTTGAATTTATCTTCTAACTCATTGATATATTTTTTACGGTCTTTTCGATTGCCATTGCGCGTTGCGGCTTCTAATTCTCGATAAGTCTTCACGGCTTCAACAGCATAAGGTACAACGGCTGCAGCATAACGTTGATAGCGTTCATAGCGTTTGTATTCATCGGCATTGGCAAACACGCGCGGTGCGCTGATTTCGATAGGACGCAATTCACAATACAATATCGAGTCGCCTTCTGGTGTAATATGAGTTGCCATCATCACCGTTCCATCAGATTTGGTGACGACATACCCCGGTGCTGCCTCCTGTGCGGTTATTTGCATAAAGGAGAAAACTAAGAACGAGGATAAGCATATTAATTTAAAATATTTCATGCACAAAGTTAAAATTGAAATTGACTCTAAAAATATATTGTGTTTTGTTTTTAAATACCAAGGCAATCACTGAGGACTCTTCAAAATGATTATTGGCGGGTGGTTTTGTACATAACTTTCCAAAAGTTTGAAACTTTTGGAAAGTTGTACCCGACAGTTTGCATTTGGAAGAGTACAGAGTGGGTAGTATCTATATTTATACCAACATCTATAAGATGCAAAAAGTGTTCAGTAAGAACGTTTTTAAGGTTTAATTATTTGTTAAAAAAATATTATTAACGTTTATGCCTTTGGATTTTCGCAAAAGTAGGGGATATATAGTGTGTTTTTGATAGTTTTGCCCTTCCTTATTTTTAAATCAAAAATATATGAAAGCCATGATATTCGCTGCAGGTCTGGGTACACGTTTGCGCCCTTTGACCAATGACCGCCCCAAAGCACTCGTTGAAGTAAACGGTGTTTCCCTTTTAGAAATCAATATTCGCCGTTTGATACATTTTGGCGTTACCGAAATGATTATAAATGTACACCATTTTGCGGAAAAAATCAAGGATTTTTTAGACGTGCATCAAAATTTTGGTATTCGTATAGAAATTTCTCACGAAATAGAAAAGCCTTTGGAAACAGGGGGGGGATTAAAAAAAGCAGCTTGGTTTTTCGATACAGACGCGCCTTTTTTGATATGCAATGCCGATATACTAAGCACTATTGATTTAAAAAAAATGTATGCGGCGCATTGTGCGAGCGATGCCATAGCTACATATGCCATTCAACAACGGGATACGAGCCGTTATATGCTCCACAATACTGAGGGGTCGCTATGTGGGTGGATGAATACAAAAACGAAAACCATCAAAATGGGTCGCCCCGCCAAAGAGTTAGGTATGTATTCATTCAGTTGCTTCCATGTGGTCAATCCAAGTATTTTCAAAACAACACCCAAAGAAGATTTTTTTACAATTATTGAGTGGTATTTAAAGATTTGTAAAAAGCACAAAATCATAGGTTATCGCCATGATGACGATATATGGTGTGACGTTGGTAAACCCGAAACTTTAATTGAAGCTGAACAGATATTGCCTCAATTATTGGTTAGTAAAGTGTGATGGAACGATGATTTGTTGTGTAAAATCATGGATAACGGAACAGCGTTCCGTTCCACTCTACTTTTTATACCCGTTCAATAATAGTCGCCACGCCCATACCCGCCCCCCCGCAAAGGGCAACCAAAGCCGTTGAAAGGTTGCGGCGTTCCAATTCATCTAAAACAGTTCCGAGTAACATAGCACCCGTTGCACCCAATGGATGCCCCAAGGCAATTGCCCCACCATTCACATTAAAAATAGTATCATCTAAGTTAAAATCTTTTAAAAACTTGAGTGGCACGGCTGCAAAGGCTTCATTCACTTCCCAAAGGTCTATATCTTTAACCGTCATACCCGCTTTGGCTAAGGCTTTATGCGCGGCAGCTATATGACCTGTCAGCATTATAGTTGGTTCAGTGCTGACAGCAGCAGTAGAAACAATACGAGCGCGTGGTTTCAAACCCAATATATCACCTTTGTGTTTCGACCCAACTAAGACAGCCGCAGCACCATCCACAATGCCCGATGAATTACCCGGTGTGTGCACGTGATTGATTTGTTCTACCGAAGTGTACTTGAGCATAGCAACTGCATCAAAACCAAATTCGCCCATCATAGCGAAACTCGGGTCGAGTTTTGC
>JAYVKQ010000697.1:0-3789 GCA_043768285.1 Saprospiraceae bacterium
AAAGAATCCTATGGCCGATAATCGAAAATTGATTCGGATTGCTGTGAGTGGCGTGGTGGCGCTCTTTTTTGTGAATTACTATTTGAAGGCGCGCGAACGTGGCACGTTTCTCTCGATAAATTATTGAAACAACAACCTTGCTTGATGCCAGGTACAGATGCTTGCCCTACGTTTACAATTAGAAAATCCAGCCGTTTGCGCTATTATGTAGATGCTTTCGGCGCACCCGAATATGCGTTCCGCAGTCTGAAAGCCTCGACAGATGAGTTTCTCACATATCGCAATACACGCGATACGGTCGAGCGCACTAATTTTGGATATAGTGCCGGCGCACGTGCTTCTGTTGTGTTACGCAATGGCATTACCCTTAGAGGAGGCGTTGTGTATGCACGTAACAATGAAGTATTACGCAAAGATAGTAGCACTATTCGTCTCATATCAGTGACCATTAGCCAGATAACGGGCGATACGATTGGATGGAACTACGAAGGGGGTATTATTCGCAAAACACGCTTAAATAATCTGCAAACCTTTGATTTTACGACTCAAATCGGCTACGAATTACCCATTGCAGAAAAGCTGACCATTGGCATAAACGCAGGGGCAAATATTAATATATTGACCCAAGTTAAAGCCACTATATTAGATAAGGATTTACAGTTGCTTACATTGAATGAGAGCAATACTATTTATAACAAATCAGTAGGCACGAGTTTAGTGGGCAGCATTGCTGTCTATTATAACCTCACTAACCGCCTTGATTTGATGGTTGAACCTTATGTAAAGCACTATCTAAAACCGCTTTCAAAAAATCCCGATTATCCACTTCGTCAAAGTTATACCAATACGGGTTTGATGATAGGGGTACGTTTTAGATTATAATAAAATCAATACTAAAAATTTCAATGCGTAGGCAGCGAAAATCTTCATCACTGTATCTTAACAATATAACACTTTCGGTACCGCTATCGTGTTTTAATCAATTTTTTTTTGACATGAACCCGATTTTCAACTAAGCAATGAAAAAATTTATATTATCCATATTGGTATTATCCGTCATCGTTTTCTTACCCGCGTGTGTAAAAGACAAGGACGAATACATAGAGACTGGTACAATTACCATCTCACGACCTGATAGCGTTTGGGAGGATGAAGCCAGTGCTGCACCGCTCCCGACTGGGCAAGCAGTGTCATTGAGTATTGAAAAATTATATTCTAATTTACGGAAAAATGTAATACTAAGTACAATAACAGCAGAAAACGGTGGTACAGTAACTTTGAATAATGAAGCCTTTGTGGATATTCCTGCCAATGCTTGTGTCTATGCCAATACTAATGAGCTTTGCAAAGGCAAAGTAGATATAGATTTTGCCGTTTTGAAAACCAAAGGCGATTTGATTAATTTTGATAAGCCAACAATTTCAAGTGGCAGACTTTTGGCTTCGGGTGGTGTGGTTTATATAGGGGCAAAACAAGGCGGGCGCGAAGTAAAATTAGCGCAAAACCGCAAAATTAGAATACGATTTAAAACTGAAAAAATTGATAAAACGATGCAGCTATTTGAAGGCAAACCTACTGATCGTTTTAAATTTGATTGGGTTTTGATGCGCGATTCAAGCAATCAACCTATCAATGTGAGTTTATGGGCAGATAGTGTTCAATCGCGTGAACCCAAAGGCTATGATTTTCCTTGTGACCGATTTGGTTGGATAAATTGCGATAAATTCAATGACGATGGTAGTTTGACGAATAAAGTTGCTGTAACTTTTACTGATGTGTTTTATACCAACAAAAACAGTAGTGTTTATCTTGTTTTCAAAGATGTTATGTCCGTTTTGAAGTTAGAAGGCAATACAACTTTGAAGCAATTTGATATTCCGACTGGCTATAAAGGTATTCCGATTGGCAGTAAAGTATATGTCGTATCGCTATCGCAAGTGGGCGAAAAATCATATTTAGACATTCAAGATGTCAATATTGCTGCAACTAATACCATTAAAGTCAAACAACAAAATCCCTTGACAGCCGATGAAATCGCTAAAAAATTATCAAGTTTATAAATATTCTCATTCCTTCATGTTCTGAATAGATGAAGTCCTCACAACTCCCGTGAGGACTTTTTTTATTAATGGATAATGGATAATTTAAACCTATTCATTTTTTTATCTCAATAATTTAATAAAGCTTCTATCGCTATTTCTACCTTTTCTATATTTGGAACCATCGTTTTTTCTAAAACCTCGTGCAATGGGACAGCAGGTACATTTTCAGAACCTACAGTCCGTACAGGCGCATCTAAATAATTGAAACACATTTCTTGAATTTTTCCAGAAAGGCTTTGTCCAAATGAAGGGCTAACAGCTTCTTCTGTAATGACCAAACACTTACCATGCTTTTTTACTCTTTCAAAAATAAGGTTTTCATCAAGCGGGCAAAGTGTTCTTAAATCAATGATTTCCAATTGATTAGCAAATTTTTTAGCCGCATTAATCGCCCAATGTACGCCCATGCCATAAGCAACAACAACGACAGTATTTTTATTTTTCTCTTCAACACTTGTCACCAACCGCGCTTTACCAAAAGGCAATATATAATCTGCATCGGGTTCGACAACTTTAGCCCCCTCAGTACCAGGGACTTTTGACCAGTACAAGCCTTTGTGTTCAAAAATGATGCAAGGATTGGGGTCGTAGTAGGCAGCTTTTAATAAACCTTTTAGGTCTGCCCCATTGCTTGGATAAGCAATTTTCAAACCGCGTATCGCCGTAATAATTGTCTCAACGCTACTCGAATGATAAGGACCACCGCCATTATATGCCCCAATCGGTACGCGCAATATCATGGACACAGGGAATTTCCCATTACTCAAATAGCACGAGCGACTGACTTCACTAAACAATTGATTGATGCCTGGGAAAATATAATCTGCAAATTGTACCTCCACAATCGGCTTCAAACCCACTGCCGACATACCCACCGTTGACCCAATAATAAACGCTTCTTGTATAGGCGTATTGAAAACCCGTTCATCGCCAAATTTCTCCGCCAATGTCGCCGCTTCACGAAATACACCGCCCAATCGTCTGCCCACATCTTGCCCGTAAAATAAACATTCGGGGTGTTCGCGCATCAATTCTTCAATAGCATGAAGGGCGCAATCTACCATGACGACTTCGCCCCCAGATGGTTTTTTTGCATTGTGCAGCCCTCCCTTTGGGGGCAAGGGGGGAGTACGATTACCACGCTCTTCTATAATCGGCGTTTCCGCAAAAATATGGGTAAATAAATCTTCAGGCGTAGGGTCTGCCGCTTGCCTTGCTTGATGAAACTGCTCTAAAACGCTATCTTTTATATCTTTTTCAATTAAATCAAGTACCCCCTCCCGACTCTCTCGGGATGTACCATCCGTATTTCCAGCCTCCAACATTGCGTGGCGCAACTTCGGATAAGGGTCACGGCTTTCGTGTTCTTCCAAATCATCTCGATACCATTCTTTTCTCACGCCTGACGTATGGTGCGTCAAAAGAGGGACTTTCGCATGGACGAGGAAAGGTCGTCTTTCGCGGCGAATAGTCTCAATTACTTCTTTTAAAACGGTATAACTTTCTATAAAATCGCTACCATCAATCGAGCGCGTTTCTAAGCCTTTGAAACCTTGTGCATATTCTGCGGCGTTTTGGGCACGAGTCTCGGCAGCGTTGGCGGATATATCCCATCCATTGTCTTGCACCAAATATAGGATAGGCAAGTTTTTCAAAACAGCCATTTGAAAAGCTTCACTCACCTCCC
>JAYVKQ010000698.1:0-3491 GCA_043768285.1 Saprospiraceae bacterium
TCGAATAAATTCGACGGTACATTTTGACTGTTCTGACAAATGTACACAATTATATATATCCAATTCATCCCATCTGATATACACCCTTTTTTATCGGATATATCGGTCAAAATACTGAGGGGGTGCTTATATAAAAAAGTAGAAAGGCTATATCCAAAATGCACCAATGGAATAGTAAAATAAGGCATTTTTGTAGTGAAAAGAAAAACAATTTTTACGGCAAATAAATTGCCTTTACAAGTAAAACTATTCCAACATGAAAAAAGAACACATTGCCATCTGGGAAAAAATCGCCTACTTCAAGTTAGATGACCCCGAAGCCATTCGCCCTTTTTCTAAAAAACTGCAAGATGAAAACGGCTGGACAGAAGAAAAAACGCTGCGTACAATAGCGGAGTACAAAAAGTTTTTGTTCCTCTGCGCCACGCTGCCAAATGGTGCATCACCTTCCCCTACGGTTGATGTCGCATGGCATTTGCACCTGACCTATACCGACAATTACTGGAACGCGCTCTGCAACGATGTTTTGGGCTTTCCATTGCATCATCACCCTTCAAAAGGCGGTGGCAATGAAGCGCAAAAACACCATCAATGGTATCAAAATACGCTGATTGCCTATGTTGAAGCCTTCGGGCATATACCGCCCGATGATATTTGGGCATATCCTTTTGGCTTCGACCCAGCTTATTATTTGCCTGAAAAATCGCCTTTTTTGATAGAAACTATGCAAAATACTGATGGAACATCCCGATACAATCGGGAGGGGGTAGCTTTAGAGGAAGACGGTAGCGTATGGGGTTTTAAGGTGGCTACTTTTGAAAAATTATCAAAACAACTTATCGGCGTTTTGATTACAGTACTGGTTTTTCCATTTATTTTAAAAGGAACGCTCTTTTTGATACCACTTGCCGCCTTAGCATTCTGCATCATCGCTTTGATAGCCTATCATGGCAAACAAAACAGGCACTATCTGAACGTTGATATTCAAAACCTTTCGCCCGATTTATCACCCTATATCGGGGCATGGATAATGGGCAAAAATGAACGTTTTTTAACCACGTTGCTCTACGAAGCAACCTCAAAATGCACCATAGACCCAAAGGGCAAACGCTTGGTTTTTAGCTTAAAAAACGAAGAAAATCTTTACCAAAACCCGCTTTATACTCTATTGCAAACCGTTGAAAATCAAGACATTAGTATTGCTTTAATAAAAGAGGCACTTAGCCCACATATTGAATTGGTAAAACGCAGAGTGAAAGCACATCAGTATGAAAACAGAGCCTTACCAAACGCCGTTATGGCTTTGATAGCAATATTCGTGGGTATCGCCGTAACAAGGCTTATTGAAGGGCTATATTTTGAAAAGCCTGTTCTCTTTCTCATCTTGAGCATGGCAGTTTGTGGTCTAAGTTTCATCATCACATATAGTACTTTTGAGGTTGATTTTAAAGACTGGCGCGACATTATATACAATAGATATCAACCACAATATGCTCAAAATGGGACAAATGACACATGGGTTTTCGCCCTCGGTGCAGCCACATTTGCCCTCAATGATAATTGGTATTCTTTTGAACAAAGCCTTTTACCGCCTCATGCAAAAGAAAAAGACAACAGTAGCACTTCGGGTTGCAGTGGTAGTAGTTGCAGTGGAGATGGTGGCGGCGGCGATGGAGGAGGTTGTGGTGGCGGCGGATGCGGGGGTTGCGGTGGAGGCTGTGGGAGTTAAAATACTGAGGGGGGTATCAGTATCAAACTTGCTATGTTAATGTGTAACCGTAAGTAACTTCGTAATATCGCGTCTATTTTTAGAAGAAATTCTAATCATGTAATTGCCAGATTGCTCATTGGCAATATCCAATTCTAAAATGGAATTTTCAACTTTGTCTATTTTAATAATAGACCTTTGTTGTCCCAAATAATTGTAGAGATACACCTCAACTGCTTGGTTTCTGTAACTTGACAAATCAATGGATACCGTTTCATTTGCAGGATTTGGGAATATACGCACTTCCGCTAAACCTTTGAATATCACTGTTTTCGTTTCTGAATGTGTTATTGAACCATCTTGATTTGTCACTTTTACACGATAAATATTGTCCCCTTCAGTCGGATTATTATCGTAAGTCGCATAATGTGTAGGGCTATCATCTTTAGACGTGCTATTCACTGTTTCTAATTTTTCAAAAGTACCAGTTGCATTATTTACTTTTTCTACTGTGAAATAGTCCGTTTTAAATCCTGTATTGGATACCCACTCTATATATGTGCGATTCGGCTCGGCTTTAGCTTCCATCGTTAAGCTCTCTGTCCCTTGTAAGAACAAAAATAGAGTTTTACTCACCGAAATATCAAAGCTACAATACGATTTGTTGCCTTTGGCATCGGTAGCAGTATAGGTTACTGCATAATAACCCGCCGATAGGTAAGAACCATTCGAGGGTCCCGATGTCTTGACGACACTCACACTGCCACAATTATCAGTTGCGGTAGGCGTTGCCCAACTCACATATTTATTCCACGCCAACAAACCATACGAAGTATTTATGTTTGAAGGGCAAGAAGTAAAGGTAGGCGGGATAATATCGTTAGCACAAGGATTATTAACGACAACATTGATGGATTTTGAAGCAACACATGTACCAATTGCTGCTTGAACTTGCACAGTATATGTGCCAGCATGAATGGCACTAACAGCCGTTGATACAAGTATATCTCCACCAGAACCAGTAGTCGTTTGAGCAAAACCATTGGGACCCGTCCATTTATAAGAAGCAGCTCCATTAGGATTAGCTGACAACACCAAATTGGCACCCAGATTAACAGTAACTGTACTACCTACATACCAGCCGCTATTGTTAATATTATATTCTGTAACCACGCTTTTTGCAAATGGGCTACAATCTTCTTGACATCCTACCTCTGCAATAACGGTTTGTAGTGCTGTTTCTGGCAAATCGTTCCATTGACCATCACTGTACATTTGTACCCTATGCTCACGTCCGCTTGCATTATTAGGCTCGCCCGCTTTCCAATTGTAATAAGGAGAAACAATACCATTTATAAGTATATCACTGGCGTTAAATGTATTGCTGTATTTCCATTGCGTACCAATAAGATTCAAATCTAAATACACGCTTGAGCCAGACGGGATAAGCGTTTTGAAATAATTGTTTTCAGTAGCGTTGGTAATTTGTGGTAAACGACCACCCAATCTTTCAACAAGTTCTTGGGCATCTTCAAAATTGGCTGAACCGCCGTTCCATTTATAATACGATTTTGCACCTTGCTTGCCTATAAAAGACCAGCCTTCATACTGAGGGGTCTCGCTACAAGAGCGTTTTGCAATATCATCAAACTCATTTGGACTGCTACTACAACTTTTTACGAAAAATACATTATCTTGCAAATCACCCGCCGTTGTATTTCGTTCTATTATCTGCTTTAAGGTGGTAGAACGAATTCTACTTTTGTCGGCGGCTGTCAATTCG
>JAYVKQ010000699.1:0-9910 GCA_043768285.1 Saprospiraceae bacterium
GTTTTATCGTACCAAAATATTTTCACACTGTCAATTTTCACATTTTTGGGCAAGCCAACCATCACCTTATAATCCATTGATGATTGAAAACCACGCGAAGGGATATGCTCTTTTTGAAAAATTTGATCATTGGCAAATACCTGTACTTTCGAGCCAACAGCAAAGGTATTTTTGGTATCCCCCCTCAGTATAAAACCGATATATTGGGCATTGGTATCTTGCTGAATGGTATTGTTTTTATACACCAATGCTTCTTGATTGACATTGTTAATCACTAAATCCAAATCGCCTTCATTATCCAAATCGCCATAAGCCGCCCCATTTGAAAAGGTTTTTTCGTTCAAACCCCAGCTATCCGAGACATTTTCAAAACGCAAATTACCTTTATTTTTAAACATCAAATTTTGAATAGGCACGGACGGCATTTTATTTATCACTTCCTCGACTTCTTCTTTTTTGCCCGTCATCACCATTTTCTGTATCAATTCGTCCGCAAAAAAATCAATAAAATCTTGGTCAATCACATCGTGGTATATGCCATTGCAGACCAAAAGGTCTTGCAAACCATCATAATCGGCATCAAAAATCAAGGCTCCCCAACTCCAATCCGAAGCGGCAACACCTGCATAATGGGCAGCATCTTTAAAAGTATTATTCCCTTGATTGATTTGTAGGGTATTTTGAGAAAATTGGTGGTAAAATCCTTTCTCCTGTTTCAAATTATAGACATCAATGCTCTCAAACTCGGTAGTCGTTTTCAAACGCTCTTCATCGTATGGCAACATTTCGGTAGCAAATATATCAGGCAAGCCGTCATTATTCACATCTGCCATATCCGAACCCATCGAAGCCGTGCTTAGGTGTTGCATCGCATTGGTAATATCTTCTTTAAATGTGCCGTTGCCCTGATTGAGATAGAGATAATCGCGCTCAAAAAAATCGTTGGAAACATATATATCTAACCATCCATCATTATTGACATCCCCTACCGTAACGCCCAAACCAAAACCTATCAAACTACCATAAATACCCGCTTTTTCGCTCACATCTGTGAATTTACCATTATCGTTGCGCAAAAGTTTATCACCGCCGCCTTTTAAAAAATCTTGAACCGGCCAATCTTTTGCACGCATTTCTCGATTATTGGCATAGTTCAAAGCATTGACAGGTATAAAACTATTATTCAATATGTAGCAATCCAAATCGCTATCACCATCGTAATCAAAAAAAGCAGCGTGGGTCGTGTAGCCATCATCATCTAAACCATATTCTTTCGCTCTTTCAGAAAAAGTTAAATCGCCGTTGTTGATATAGAGTTGATTGTAAGGAGCTACCCCCTCAGTATAACCCGCATTGCAGAGATAAATATCCAATAAACCATCGTTATTAATATCCACCATAACTGCGCCCGTACTCCAATATTTACTCGATGTCACACCCGCTTTTTCTGAAATATCTTCAAACACCATATTACCTTTGTTGAGGTAGAGCTTATTTGCACCCATATTCGCGGTCATATACACATCCGATAAGCCATCGTTGTTAATATCGCCAATGGCAACGCCGCCACCATTGTAGTAATTGCGGTAGGTGAGAATATTAAAATCTTTAGTATTGGCAACCGTATTGATGAATTTGATACCCGATTGGTCAGCAGAAACTTTAGAAAAAACGGGATTTCCAGTTTGTATCGTTTTGGATTTATCGCAAGCAAAAAATAAGACCGCCAGAAGGCATATCGCAGTGTAAGCTACTTTCATGATTTGTTTTTTATACATTCTTTGTTGTAAAAATGCGGTTTAGGAAACTGATTTTGAATAGTTTTTAGTTTTTTTTCTAAAAAACTAAAAACTATTCAAAATCAGTTTCCTAAACCACTGCTCGACCCCCTCAGTATTTTGGGGTAAAATTAGGCTATATTTATCAAAACTTTGAGATTTGGAGGGTTTTAAAATGTACATTTTTATGTTTGAAATCTAAATATTACACGCATAAATGTGCATTTCATGTAAAAAAAGGCTAAATTTGTTAAAGTCATTCATTTTATTTAAAACTACATCTTACCATGAAAATAGGATTACTTTTATTGCTCAATATTTACACGCTCATTACAATATCTGCGCAAAAGATAATAGACCCTAATTTTGCGCAAGCGATTCGCTATTTTTGCCCTACTTGTTTGGACAATACCAATGTTATTACTGACGAGGGAAAAAAACTAAGGAGTTTGGTTATTTCTATCCAGCAAATCAATGATTTGACAGGTATAGAGGGATTTTCGTCTTTAGCAAACTTAAACTGTGAAAATAATAATTTGACGTTTATTCCACCTTTACCTCAAAGTTTGCAAAGGTTGCTAATTTCGTACAACAAGTTAGAAAAATTAACAAATATACCGCCTCATTTAACGGCATTGTATTGTAAAGGAAACCTCTTAAAAGCACTACCCGACTTACCTATAAATCTTGAAGTATTGGACTGTTCGTCAAATGCTATCATTGTTTTACCAAAATTGCCCGTTACGTTAAAAACGCTTTTTTGTTCTTTCAATCAACTGACTATTTTACCAGATTTACCTAAAAATTTAGAAGGCTTGGAATGCGGCAACAATAAACTTAAAAACCTACCACCGCTTTTACCCAGAACTTTACGTATTTTAAGTTGTCAAAACAATACAGAGTTAGATTGCTTACCTCGATTGCCCGATTCCTTGTTGTATCTCTATATTCCAAAAGGGATAAATTGCTTACCCAACAGTGTTACAAAAGCAGCCGTTGAGCGTGTAGAAGGTATCGTATCACAATCTGTAAAGCTCCCCATTTGTACCAGTATTCAATTAGCACAATGTCCACCTATTACACTTGACCCAATAGATGTCGGTAAAAGAATTGCTATGTTCCCTAATCCTACTGAGGGGGTATTGAATATCAAACAGCAAGGCTATATTATTGATAAGGTGTTGATATTTAATAACTTAGGGCAATTGGTCAAGAAAGTAAAAACTGTTGAGATAGATATGAACCATTTAGCAGTTGGTTGGTATTTTGTTCAAGTACACACAGATGATGGTATTTTTACGGAAAAGATCATGCTGCAATAGAAAATACTGAGGGGTCGGTAAAAAACAATAGGGTGTCAAATTGCTTTGACACCCTATATATTTTATGAAACAAGGCTATGATTAATAACCAGGATTTTGCTTCAAGTTTGGATTTGATGTAACCGCATCAGCAGGGATTGGGAACAATACTGTACCTGCGTTTTTGTTAGCAACACCTGTACCATTCAAGAATTTCTCAAAACGAACCTCAACAGTTCTTTTTTGACCTTCCCAATAGGTTTCACGACCAATTTCGTCAAATAAAGCATCAGCTGTTAATGCTGTTAATGCTGTTGCTCCACGCTTAGAACGGATAGCATTTACAGTCGCCAAAGCACCTGCTGCGTCACCACTACGGAATTGCGCTTCTGCCTTATACAACAATACATCGCCATAACGTTGTAAGATATACTTACCCGCATCAGCAGGGTGGTATTTGATAACACGAATACCCTTATCAGTTGCTGCACCAGCTAAAGTAATATCATCAGTGAACGACAAAGGTTTTGTCGTACGTGAGTCAACCAATACAGAGCCATCGTCTTTGAATTGAGGACCACGTAAGAAGCCTTTACCGATACCTGAGAAGTTAGATTTATCTTTCTTAGCAGGGATACCAAAACGTTGGTCTTTTGCTTCAAATTTAGCATAGAAATCAGCCAAAGTTGTGAAACCATTCCAACCAGAAGGGTTTTGGTCGTAGTGCAACGTCATAAACCAACGGTTTTGAGGTGTACCTTCCAAACTTACAAAGATAACTTCGTTTTTACCACCAGTAGCAGTAAAGTTGTCGAAATAGTTAGTCTCTAAAGCAAAACCATCAGCCTCAACTGCGTTAGCAGCAGCGATAACTTTTGCCATATCAGCAGCAGCATGCGTATAAGGACCTTCCGCTTTAGCACCAGTATAAACAGCTTTATTTAGATACAATTTAGCCAATAATGCATTAGCCGCCGCTTTAGATGCCTTGCCTTGGTCGAATTTAGGACCAATCTTAGTTAAGCCCGCCAATGCTTCAGTCAAATCTTTTTCAATAAAAGCAAAAGCCTCAGCGCGTGTCATTACTTTAGGGTTTACATCAACGCCATCCGTTATATTACGGAAAGGCACTTGACCCCAATAGTCCATAACCAAATACATATTGAAAGCACGCAAGAATTTCGCTTCAGCAGCAACAGCTGCAGAAGGAGCTGGAGTAGCACCTATAATTTGGCTTGCTTTGAACACACGTTGGTTCAACTGGTTCCAAGAACCAACAATCCATGAGTTTGTAGCATCCCAAGTGTGTTGGTCTAATACACGCCAAACGCCATTATCACCCCAGTCAACACCACGTGTTGGCGGTATCATTTCAGCAGTTGTATGTTGCCCTAAAGCATAGATATTGGCTTGGTCAGTATAAGCACCCAAATCCACATAAGCACCCGCTAATAACGCAGCAGCATCCACAGTAGGAGTACCACCTGCCGTACTTTTTACAACAAGCGAATCTCCTTCTTGTACTTCAAGATCGGTACAAGATCCAATCAACAGTGCTAACACTGTTAATTTCAAAAGATTAGATTTAAAAATATTTTTCATGATATTTTATTTTAAAAAATTAATTTAAATTTTAAAATGTAACATTAGCACCAAAAGTAACTGTTCTTGCTCTTGGATAAGCTGTATAGTCAATACCAAAAGAAGGAACGCCATCAATTGATTTGTTAGTATTTACCTCTGGATCTTGGAACGGATAAGAAGTGAATGTCATTAAGTTTTGACCATTAACAAATAAACGAAGTCCTTTTACAACACCAGAACTAATTGGAAGGTTGTAACCTAAAGACATATTTTGCAATCTCACGAAATCACCCTTATACAAGAAGCGAGAAGATACGTCTGGAGCATTAAGGTTACCCTCTTTGCTTGAAACAACAGCAGTCGTTACATTACGACCATTTGCCAATGAACCCTTAGTAAAGAACGCATTTTCAGTATTGCTATAAATATAGTTACCAAATACACCATTGAAGAAAATAGACAAATCAAACCCTTTGTACGAAATTGAGTTTGTCAAACCACCTGTTACAGTTGGCAATGGGCTTTTTCCGTCAAACTGCTGGAAGTCTTGGTCATTATTGGCACCATAAATTGTATTACCTTGAGCATCAAAGCCATTGAATGGACGCAAAAAGAATGCAAATAAAGATTGACCTTGAGCAATACGTTGTGCAAAAGCGCCTGTCAAACCTTGACCGTTGATTGCACCTGTATTAATCAAACCACCGAAATTCTTAACTACGTTCTTATTGTAAGCAACGTTGCCTGAGATATTCCAGTTAAAGTCTTTGCCATCAACAGCTACTACGTTTAAACCTAACTCAATACCTTTATTTTCAACATCAGCGTCTAAGTTTTTCCAAACGAAAGGTGTTGGTGCAGGTTGAGCAGAAGTAACTTGGATAAGAAGGTCTTTTGTATTTTTCTTATACACGTCAATTGTACCAGAAACGCGGTTATTAGCGAAACCAAAATCTAAACCGATGTTAGTTTGCGCGGTACTTTCCCATTTCAAGTTAGGATTTGTGAAAGCTACATCACCAAAGCCGCCACCAGTCAAGTCACCACTTGAGTTGATGTCCCATCCGCCATAACGTTGTCTTTGTTGATACAAGTTGTGAGGAATTTCTTGATTACCTGTAACACCGTAACCAATACGTAAACCTAAATCAGAGAAAATGTTTTTAGGAATAAAATTCTCGCTTATCAAACGCCATTTTGCAGCGAAAGAAGGGAAATTACCATATTTGTTATTACCACCGAATTTGGTAGAACCATCACGACGAAGTGAAGCTGTCAATAAATATTTATCACTAATTGAGACATTTGCGCGACCAAAGTATGACTGCAATTCGTCTGTTCTGTCGCCAGATCCTGTTGGTGCAAATGCGCCAGCAGATTCTAAGTTTTTAGTCATAACTTCAGGATCATCAACACGGAATTTAGATAATTCCCAGCTATTGCTTGAAGAACTAAATTGTTGGTAAGAATAACCCAATAAACCGGTAAAGTTAACTTCGCCAAATTTCTTATTGTAGTTGAAATAATTCTCCCACAATGTATTACGGATTTCAACATTTGTAAGGCCTAAACGACCCAAACCAGCAATTTCTTGGAGAACCAAAGCTCTTGAGAAAGCATTTTTACGTTCTGATCTTGACCTGTCGAAACCTACAACTGATTTAAAATCTAAACCTTCCAACAAATTATAAGTAGCAGCAAAGCTTCCCAATGTTTTCAACGTTTTAGTTACGTCACGATTGTATCTTAAAAGTGCAGCAGGGCTTGGCTCTGCACCGCCAGATCTTTGAAATACGGTACAAGTATCGCAATCAAACTTAGTGCTTTTGTTATACAAATAAATAGGCATTGTTGGGTTAGATTTCAATACATTACCTAAAAGGTCACCCGTAAATCCTACGTTATCTGTGATAGGAACACCTTGGTCATTGATTTCAGAAACAGTCAAGTTTACGCCAATAGTTAATTTATCGTTGATAAATTTTTGCTCACCATTGAAACGAGCACTATAACGGTTCATTGAGCTATTGGTCATTATACCATCTTGGTTTAAATAACCCATAGAAAAACGATAGTTGCCTTTATCAGTACCACCACCATAAGTTAAGCTGTGGTCATTTGATAATGCAGTTCTGAAAAGAACGTCTTGCCAATCTGTTTGTGAACCTAAGTTCTGTGATGCACCCGCAGCAGCTACAAATGCAGATGGGCTTAACAAGTCATACTTTTTAGTAATTTTGCTTGAACCTAAAGTAACGTTGTACTCCAAACCACCTTTACCTTTACCTTTTTTTGTCGTAATCAAAACAACACCATTTGCACCACGCGCACCATAAATAGCCGTAGCAGAGGCATCTTTTAAGATGTCAATTTTCTCGATGTCGTTAGGATTCAAAAAGTTCAAAGGGTTTTTAGGTGCAGCACCACCAATGTTGTTTGTGCCTGTACCAGGAGAAACCTCATCACCTGCAAGAGGCACACCATCCACTACGAATAATGGATTGTTACCGTTACGTACCGAAGATGTACCACGGATACGAACATTGATACCGCCACCTGGCTGACCGCTGTTTTGCGTGATGTTAACACCTGCAACGCGCCCTTGCATCAATTGCTCAACTGATGTGTTGATACCTTTGTTGAAATCTTTTTCAGTTACAGAGTTTACGGCACCCGTCGCATCTGATTTACGAACAGAACCATAACCAACGACAACCATTTCTTCCAATATTGCACCACCCGCTAATTTAGCATCGATAGTTGTAGAAGAACCGATTGGAATAGTTAGGTTAGAGTAACCTGTGAAAGAAAAAGTAAGTGAAGTAGCTTCTTTCGGAACGTCAGAGAGGGAGTATTTACCATCTACATCTGTCAAAGTTCCTTTTGTTGTACCCGTTACAACAATTGAAGCACCTACGAGAGGCTCGTTTGTCTCACCATCTGTGACCATGCCACTGATTGTCTTTTGAGCAATTGCGAAGCCACTCAATGCTGTAAAAAACGCCAACAGCACTAAGCTCTTGAAGTTGACCTTAATTTTCATACATTCTTGTTGTTTAGTTAAAAAAGAAATTTTAAAAATAGAACATTAATTAAAAATGCAGAATATACATAAACCACTTTCTTAAATAATTTCTTTTAAATTGATTTAAATTGGTTAGATATTTATGACAAGAAAATCATTCTTAGTTGTTGTTAATTATCAAAACATATACCCCCTCTTTATTTTTATGCTATATTCAAAAAACGTTTACTCATGAGGATGATACTATTTTGCGAGGTAAAATTATAAATATGTTTGTAATTCCAATAGTTCTTCTTTATTTTTTTTTAAAAAAAACATTTAACCAAATTTAATTTCGTAATAAATTTTGTAAATAAAATGACAGAAAATAACGTAATTCATTAAAATTCATAATTTTACGGTATGTCTTTGCCGTTTTTAAAATTTAGTCGAACACACATCGGTATATCAACTGTCTCAAAATTTTTAAAATGCCAAGAAAAAAAATTTCATCTCTATTCCCTTTACTTTTTGTGCTAAATATCTCATTGATAGCACAAATACCCGGCTTTTATATGGAAAAAGGAGTAAAAAAAATTGAAATTCCCTTTGAAAAACAAGACAATTTCATTATCATTAATCTGGTCTTTCAAGGCATTTTTCCTTTAAAATTCATTTTCGATACAGGGGCAGAGCATACAATTTTAATTAAAAAAAATGTTACTACCATATTACAAACACCTTACGAGCGTGAAATCGTGATAATGGGGACGGATATGAAAACCCAAATAAAAGCCTACATCACGCGCCGTATCCGTCTGGATTTGCAGGGTTTGAGTTTGGTAAAAGATATACTGGTGTTAGATGAAGACTACTTCAAATTTGAACAGTTTTTGGGTCTTAATGTTCATGGCATCTTGGGTGCTGAAGTATTTAAGGGGCATATCATCAAAATTGATTATATCAAACAGGTCTTAACGGTTTATGACCCCTCAGTATTTCGAGAAGCTGATGTCAAAAAATACGAGCGTGTACCGATTGAAGTTGTCAGAAGTAAACCCTATATCAATATCCCCAGTAAAATTAATAAAGACTCAACCGTACAACTAAAACTATTGATGGATACGGGTGCTTCTTTGTCTTTATTGCTTCATGCCTACTCTACCCCTGGTTTGGATATTCCCAAACAGGTTATCAAAGGGAATATTGGCAATGGCTTAGGTGGCACTATTGATGGGTATATCGGGCGCGTAAATCTATTGAACTTTGGTACTTTGAGCGTGGGCAATGTTATCACGCATTTTCATGAATTAAATCTTGATACAGATAGTACATACCTCAATCGGCGCAATGGTTTAATCGGCGGTGATGTACTTAGTCGTTTTAATGTCGTTATTGATTTTAATCGGGAGTACGCCTACTTCTTACCCAACCGTTTTTTCAAGGATAAATTCATTTATGATAAAAGTGGTGCCTATATCGTCAAACATGGTACCGAGTCAAATAAATTTATCGTTTGGGATATTACACCCAACACACCCGCATCTGACATTGATTTGCAAAAGGGTGATGAAATCATAACCATCAATCGAGTGTATGTGCGCTTCTTCCAATTAGGTTCAATCAACCGTATTTTTCAAGGGCGCGATGGCAAAAAAATTAGAATAGTCATAAAGCGCGATGGCAAAAAAATGGTTAAAATAGTTACGCTACGAACATTGATTTAGACCCATTTTAATCATATGAATAACGAGTAAACAATAAGTTGGTCAAAATATACCGTCGAATTTATGTCGTGCTCAATAGAGTTTGATAATAAATACACGCAGTAAAAATTGCGAATTCCTATTTAGATATACGCTCTATACGAGTATTTGAATCGCACCGTTAGGGGCTAAATGTGGGTAACATTGTACTCGGCAATGTCATTTTAAGCCTCGTAGAGGTGTAACCTTCGCCATTTCACCTCTCTGGGGCTTCTAAACAACGGAGACTGAGCCGTTTACCCATATTTCGCACCTAACGGTGCTGTGAACGTTATCAAACTTTAATGCGTGTCTTTGGTACGAAACTCTATTGCGCACGACATTTATTCGACGGAGGCTTTGGTAATCAATGGTTTACACAACTTATCGAATAAATTCCAGCAATTCCGTATATGGAAAGAATCACTCAATTTTGGGCTTAAAAAGCGCATGGACAGATTGATAAATAAGATTCATAGAAATACAATCAGATGTTTG
>JAYVKQ010000700.1:0-6650 GCA_043768285.1 Saprospiraceae bacterium
TATGTATCTATAAAATACTGAATAATAATAACTTGTATGTAGCAACTATTGTTCACACAATTTTTATTTTTAATAATTCTATATAATCACAAAAAAGTAATAGACAATAAAGCCGTCACTAATTGTAATGTATAGTTATATTAACTAAGACATAAGGCACTTAAATTGACTAATAATAAGGAAAATATCATCCATGCTATCACATTCCTTTACTGCAAAACAGGTAAGTGACTTAGAAGGTCAGTTATTAAATATGTTAAAAACGGGCTTTCGCCCTACGCTTGGTATCGTTTTTTGCTCACCAAAGCAGGATTATGAAGGTGTAAGTCGCCTTTTTAATTTGTACAATATTGATTTATTGGGCTGCACAACGGCTGGCGAAATTAACAATGATATTTTGAGCGAAGATTCGATTACTTGCCTTTTGATGGATATTGCGCAAGACAAATACCGCCTTCATACGGTTCAAAATACTGAGGGGGTACTCGAAACGGGCAAGCAATTGCGTACTTTAGCGGATCAATCCTTTGAAAACCCTGCCATGATTGTTTGCTCATCGGGTATATTTAACGATGGCGAAAAAGTGGTAGAAGGCTTAAAAATGGGTAATAAAGCTGAAATTCCACTATTTGGTGGTTTGGCTGGCGATGATTTAGCGATTGTTAATACACACATATTTACACGCGATGTCGTTTTAAATAATGGTATGTCTGCAATCGTATTTGATAACGATAAGGTAGAGATTAATGGCTTGGCTACAAGCGGTTGGCAGCCTTTGGGTGTTTTTAATACCGTGACAAAAGCGGAGGGCAACACCATATATAGTATCAACAATGAGCCTGCATTAGATTTCTTTGTCCAATTTTTTGGTGAACATGAAAATGTAGTCGTGAAAGGGGAGAATCTTTCGACTATATCGGCGCAATATCCTTTGCAAGTCATGCGTAGTGCAGATTATTCGGTGTTGCGTAGTCCTATTAGTGGTAATATGCAAGACCGCTCCTTAACCTTAGTGGGCAGTGTGAAAGAAGGCGATAAATTTCGATTTTCTATTTCGCCGGGTATTGAGGTGATTGATGCCACTTTGGAAGAGTTTAATTCATTCAAATACCAAATGCCAGAAGCCGATGCCTTGATTTTATTCTCGTGCAAGGGTCGCCACGCGGCTTTGGGTCCTTTTTTGGAGGACGAAGTGAAAGGCATTTATGATATGTGGGAAAAACCCATGGTAGGCTTTTTGAGCTATGGCGAAATTGGCAATCTGCGCAACGGAATCTGCGAATTTCACAACGAAACGTGCAGTTTGTTGATCATTAAAGAAAGGTAAGAAAATATATAAAACACACCCAATGCTGGATACTACACAAGCCATATTTCAAGAAGTTCAACAACTATTAGACACGCTAACACTATCGAATGAAGAAAAAACGCTCTTGATGAAGTCATTTGAGAAAGTGCAGAAAACGCATATGCGTTTAGAATTTTTGCACAGAAGAAGTATGAAAGACAAATCAATAACCATAAATATTTTGCAGAATACAGTTGACGAACTACAAAAACAAAAGGATTATATAATAAGTACCAACGAACAATTAATACATCAAAAACTTAAACTCGAAGAACAATCGCAAATGATGTCGAAAAACCTTCATGCCTTGCAATTGTCTTACAATGAATTAGAACAATTTGCTTTCATTGCATCCCACGATTTGAAAAGCCCTCTACGGAATATTGGCAGCTATGCCCAGTTACTTAAAAAACGCTACTACAATCAGATGGACAAAGATGCCGATGTGTATCTTGATTTTATTGCCAACAATGCCCAATTGATGAACAATATTATCAACGACCTTTTGGAGTACAACGATGTGAACAACGATAAAGAAACAACCCTTACTGATTTTGAGCAATTGATGCACTCAGTTAAAAGTAATTTGGGTGAAACTATTGCTAAAAATAATGCCGTAATTCAACACTCAAAATTGCCGCTTTTATGGGTACAAAAGGGCGGTATGATTCAACTTTTGAATAATTTGATTGACAATGCTATCAAATATCGGGCTGATATAAATCCTATTATTTCTATTGGTGCTCAAAAAATGAATGATGGTAATATCTGGCAATTTACAATAAAAGATAACGGTATTGGGCTTGAAGAAACCTATAATGATAAGGTTTTTAACCTTTTTCAACGTATTCATCACCGAGGGCAAACTGGGACTGGCATGGGCTTGGCTATTTGTCGCAAAGTTGTGAAGTTGCATGGTGGAGATATTTGGTTTACTAAAAATAGGGAAGGAGGTACTACTTTCCATTTTACGATACCGCAGATAGATTAAGGCTAAGTACTGATTTACTAAATTTTTAGAATTAGTAAATTTTTCAATCTTATCAACACCCTTAAAAAAAGACCTCATGAGTTTTCTAAACTTATGAGGTCTTTTTTGTTATGAAAATAGTCCCTATATTGCCCCTCTATTATCATTAACCAATTTTAAATATCAAAAATATGAAACAGAAACAGACTATTATGGCCGTTTTAACAGTCGTTATTTTAATCATCATTGGCTTACGTTTTGCGGGATATAGAGAGATGATACCCTCGCCACTTTTGTGGGTATTGGTGGCTATTCAATTGGGTGTCAGCTATTTATGGAAACCTACGCAGCCTTGACCCCCTCAGTATTTTTCAAAATAAGAGAAAATGATAACTAAAACAACTTCACTATCATCGGGCGTACTAAGCCTATTACCCCTTTTCTATATCGGTTGGAGCGACAGCGTTCTAAGCCCGAGCGAAATGGCGTTGATTCATAAAAAAATACAATCTTTGGGCTTTTTGACCCCCGAAGAAAAAGCCTATCTCATTCGATACACTGACCCGCGCAACCCACCTTCGGATGCGGTTTTTAAAGAATGGTTGGACGTATTGCGCCATGAAGCGGCGAAATTGCCTGAAGGTAGTCGCAAAACGCTATCAGAATTGGGCATTGACATGGCAAAAGCCAACGAGACAACTATAACGGGCATATATGATGACCCTATTATTGTCAAAGCCTTATTAGAGATTGAAAAAGAAATGGGCGTATATACCGAGGAGGATTTGCATACCATGATTTTTCAATTGGATATGCCACATATTACTTCCGAGCCTAAGTCCTCAACTTTCGATACGGCGAAAATGCAGCGTATCCTTGATGGCAAACGCGCCTCTACTAAAAATCGCGTCCGCCAACTCTTAAAAGACCCTTTTTTTAGAACCGATATTGTCCGCGATAAAGACGAACACCGCTTGAAAACATTAGCCCGCACGAAGGCTTTGGCAGAGCAAGGTTTTGGTATATTGGCTTACCCAAAAGCCTATGGCGGAACAGAGGACATGGGCGAATATATGGCAGTTTTTGAAATTTTGGCGTACCATGATTTGAGCCTTACTATCAAATTTGGGGTGCAATTTGGGCTTTTTGGCGGTGCTATTTATAATTTGGGCACGGATAAACACCATCGGCAATATTTAGAGGCTACGGGCAAAGCCGAACTTTTGGGCTGTTTTGCTATGACCGAAACGGGGCATGGCTCGAATGTAAAAGATCTCGAAACTACCGCGACTTATGACCACGCTACGCAAACTATCACTATCAATACCCCTCAGTATCAGGCGGGTAAAGAGTATATTGGTAACGCTTTGCATGGGTCAATGGCAGCCGTATTTGCGCAATTGATTGTGGGTGGTGTTAATCATGGTATTCATGCTGTCATAGTGCCTTATCGTGATAAAAACGGCGCACTACTGAGGGGTATCACGGTTAAAGATTGTGGTTACAAATTGGGCTTAAATGGCGTGGATAATGGGCGTTTATGGTTCGATAATGTGGTTGTGCCAAAGGAAAATCTCTTGAATAAATACGGTGATATTGACGCACAAGGCAATTATACAAGCCCTATTGAAAACCCAAACAGACGGTTTTTTACCATGTTGGGTGCGCTCGTAGGTGGGCGCATATGTGTGGGTAATGCTGGCAATAGTGCTGCCAAAACCGCTTTGACTATTGCCATAAAATATGCCTTAAAACGCCGCCAATTTGCCCCAAAAGATGGCGACCCAGAGACCATTTTGATGGATTATCCGACCCATCAGCATCGCCTTATTCCCTTGTTGGTGAAGTCCTATTTGTATCATTTTTCTATTAATAGTTTGGGCGAACAATATTGCTTGGCAACGGAGGAAGAAATGCGTAAAATAGAAACAAAAGCGGCTGGTTTGAAGGCTTTAGCCACTTGGCATGGCACGCGCACTGTGCAAGAATGTCGTGAAGCTTGTGGCGGTAAAGGCTACCTTTCGGAGAACAGATTTGCGGATATTAAAGCCGATTCGGACATTTTTACGACTTTTGAAGGCGATAATACAGTTTTGATGCAGTTGGTCGCAAAAGGATTACTGACCGAATTTAAGCAATCGTTCCATGATGAAGGGGTCAAAGCTGTGATGCGATATTTGGGTAGTAAAATCGGCAATGTGATAGCGGAATACAACCCTTATTTCACAAATAATACCGATTTGGAACACTTAACTAATCCCGAATTTCACGCCGAAGCCTTACGCTATCGTGAGAAAAAAATATTGAGTGCCTTATCAGAAAGAATGCGTGATTATCTTAAAAAAAGGGTCGCGCCGCACGAGGCATTTTTGAAGTGCCAAACCCATATGATTGCCCTCGCCAAAGCCTATATTGAGCGTTTGGTCTATCGAGATATGATAAAAACTTTGGCTACTTTAGATGCCAGTGTAGAAAAGGAAATGCTTCAAAAATTGACCGCCTATTATGCCCTCAACTGCATTAACGAAGACAAAGGTTGGTATCTCGAAAATGACTATATGAATGGCAATAAAACCAAAGCCATTCGCCGCATTTTGCACAAAATGACGCAGGAATTGCGCCCCGAAGTGGAAGCTTTGGTGGAGGCTTTTGGTATATCGAATGAGAGTTTGAATGCGGAGATTTTGGGGTGAAAATACTGAGGGGGGGAAGAACTGCAACCCCTCAGTATTTTCAACTGTTTTGGCTATTGTGTTTCGTGGCAAAGTGTCGTAAGTCGCCGCTTCGCTATAAGGCTTACGACAACAGGGGGCTTATTTTTGAAAAAATAGAAGCCTTTCTTACGCAACGTTCACAGCATATAGAATATCAGCCTACATATTTATTCATGTGGACGGATATTCAAAAGATTGACCATGCAATTCTCCATATTGCCAATGGTCAAAACGAAGTCTTGTTTGACTTTAAAACCGTTAGAAAACTCTGCTGGCTTCCATGCAGGCATTTTTGAAATAGCTGCAACCAGCATTTCGTCAATTTTTGCTTCTTTTGATGGCATGGCAACTTTAATATCCCTAATATACCCTTGTTCGGTAATGGTAAATTTAATGGCAGTCAAATCATAACCCGTGAAACTTCCTGCCTCAATATTTACAATGCAGTTGTTCCGCAGATATTGAGTCAGTTGCTCGGCACCTTCGGCATAACTGGCATTTTTAACGGGCATGACGGCGACTTCAAAATCGTATTGCTTTGCTGTATTGTTTTTCAACGAATTGTTAGGCAGATACGTTATGTTTACGGCAATGTCCCTATTGCGGTCAGCCGATTGTATCAGTTCTTTTTGCTCTTGAGTCAGAACCTCGCTATTACCCGAAGCCTTTGTTTTAGTCCCATTTTTGAATGCCGAAATCTCTACGGAAAAATATTCTTTTACCCACGATGCGGGGTACCGTTTATCCAAATCTTGAAGTGTGTTTATTCCAGCCAATTTATTTTCTTGGATAGAAACGAATGGTAGAACTTTGTTTATTTCAAATTTCAGGTCATTCTGGGCAAAACTGTTGAAAGCATGTCCGATAAAAAGTAGCACGAGGCATAAAATCTGATTTTTTTTCATATTCCGGTAAATTTATTAATTTAAAATTTTGTCACTATATAGACACTAAGTAACAGTTAAAAAATAACCTCACCCACTAAGGCAAAATAGTGTAAGATAAATTAGGTAAATCTGGGTGCTTTAAAATTCTCTTTTGAATAATATCTTCTAGTCTTGAAAGTTGTTTAGTTGGGTAAAAAACATCATTAATTCTTACTTCAACCGAAAGCTCTTTGGAGGTAGAAGTTTTAAGCATAAGTTCTTTGACTTGTTGCAAATCGGTTAAAATGGTGTTATCTATTGTGCGATGAACATGTGCAAAAAGCCTTCTTTCAATCGGATTAAATTTAGAACAATAAGGCGGATAATGAGCAATGACCAGACGTTTGCCAATTTTCTTAGCCCACTCTTGTAAGCATTTTTTGAAAAAATGATGTCTGTGTCCGTTTGCACCACCACTATCACACAAAATGAGAATAGTTGTTGCAAAAGGATAAGCATATTGACCAAAATTTTGCCACCACCAATCTAAATTATCCATAATAAAAGCAGCTGTTTCATGTGAATTCCCAATACTGATATACCCTTTATTGAGTTTAATATCAAAAATACCGTGCGGAATGGCTTTGCCTGTTGCTAAATAAGAAAAATCGTGGTCAAATACAGGAGGTGCTTTACCGTTCTTTGATAAAACAGCTCTATTACGTGTTAATTGACCTAATGCTTCTTTCTTT
>JAYVKQ010000701.1:0-2047 GCA_043768285.1 Saprospiraceae bacterium
GCTTGGCATAAAGATAATTTGGATAAAAAAACGGCACAACGCATCAATCGGGATTGGACTTTGAAAGAACGTTGGCAGATGTCGCCGATTGTGAAAAACAAAAGCGATTATGGCTTGCCCCCTGTGGCTAATGCGCCAAATGTGGCGAATAAATTCGCCACTACTGCGGAAGACCCCATCGCTGAACGTATGCTCATTGCCCAACGCAACGACGGCGGCTGGTCAAAATCATTAGACGGTAAAACCCAACCGCCTCCCTACGAAAAAGAATGGGATGCCCTTTTAAAAGCCTCCATCACAGACGATAAAGGGCGTAACGATGCGACTATTGACAACAACGCAACGACCCGCGAAATACGCCATTTAGCCAAAGCATATGCCACGACAAAAAATGAAAAATATAAAGTAGCGGCTGAAAAAGGTATTGCTTATCTCTTAAAAATGCAGTATGAAAATGGTGGTTTTCCGCAGTTTTTTCCCGATACGTCTGGATATAGAAAGCATATCACTTTCAATGATAATGCCATGATAAAAGCCTTAGAGGTATTGAAAGATATTGCGGAAAAAGTCCCTTCTTTTGACAATATCGGTACTATTTACAAGGAAAAAACCCAAAATGCTCTTGAACGCGGCATAGATTGTATTTTGAAAACGCAAATCGTTGTGAATGGTAAACGGACGATATGGTGCGCCCAACATGATTATAAAACCCTTGCACCCACGAAGGCTCGTGCATATGAATTGCCGTCATTTAGTGGCAACGAAAGCGCAGGCATTTTAGCATTTTTAATGTCTTTAAAAAAGCCAACCCCCTCAGTATTAGAGGCTGTTAGAAGTGGTGTGAATTTTTTAGAAAATATAAAACTAAAAGGCATCAAAGTAGAATATATCAAGGGTGAAACGAAAGACGACAAACCCGATAGAGTGGTGACAAACGACCCTACTGCCCCCCCTATTTGGGCAAGATTTTACGACCTCGATACTAAAAAACCTTTCTTTTGCGGACGCGATGGCGTGAAAAAAGAGACCTTAGCTGAAATAGAAAAAGAGCGCAGAGGCGGCTATGCGTGGTATGGCGATTGGGCAACGAAATTGATTGAAAAAGATTTCCCTAAATGGATAAAGATATATGGGATGCCCTCTACTATTGGTTTGACGGGCAAACCAGATACGGGCTACACCAATTGGAAAGCCTATAATGATGTTAAAAAAACGCATCCTAATATCTCATTTGCAGCCGAAAAAGCGACCCCCTCAGTATTGGAGCAAAAAAACATACTATATAATACCGTGGGTGATAGAAATTTAATGCTCGATGCTTTTATACCGTCTTCAAAATCGAATATTCAACGTCCTGCGATTATGATTATTCACGGTGGCGGTTGGCGCACAGGCAATCGCGCACAGCATTATGCTTTAGCGCAACGTTTGGCGGCGATGGGCTATGTCTGTTTTACGCCCGAATATCGCTTATCTACCGAAGCCTTTTTTCCTGCGGGGGTGCATGATTTGAAAGCGGCTTTGCGCTATATCCGCGCCAATGCTGTGCAATTTCGCATTGATACCAACAAAATTGCCACGCTTGGCTTTTCGGCAGGCGGGCAACTCTCGGCTTTGTTGGGTACTACTGGCGATAATCCAAAATTAGAAGGGACGAGTGGCAATATAGGACATTCTTCAAAAGTCAATGCGGCAATAGATATGGATGGCATACTGGCTTTCATTCACCCCGACTCGGGCGAGGGCGATGATAGTAAAAACATTTCTGCGGCAACTTATTGGTTTGGTTATTCAAAAATTGAAAACCCCGAATTGTGGCGAGAAGGTTCTGCCTTGACATATGTAAACGATAAAACGCCGCCTACGCTTTTTATCAATAGTAGTGTCGTCCGTATGCACGCTGGGCGCGCCGATTATATCGCCGTTTTGAAAAAGCACAATATCTATGCGGAGGTGCATACTTTTGAGGATGCGCCCCATTCATTTCCGCAGTTTCATCCGTGGTTTGAGCCTATGGTGGGGTATATTGATGGGTTTTTGAAGGGGG
>JAYVKQ010000702.1:0-6015 GCA_043768285.1 Saprospiraceae bacterium
CTGCACCGCCCAAAGCAGATTTTGAGGTGCAAACAACCGCCAACCCGAATAAAGTAAAACTCGTCAATAAAACACCTGATGCGTTTTTGTTCAAATGGGATTTGGGTAATGGGTCAAAGGGCGACTCGTTGGTTGTAAATGCTTATTTCCCCTTCAAAGGCACTTATAAAGTGACTTTGCAAGCCTTCAATAAAGGTGGCTTTGGTGTAGTGACCAAAGATGTTGTGATTGCACAAGACGATCCCGCAGGCTGTTCGGGCAATATGCAATTACTCACGGGATGTAGTAAAAAAACGTGGAAACTCGACCCCAAAGAAGGCACTTTAAAAGTGGGACCCGATGCCGCTTTTGCGACTGTATGGTGGCAAAATGCGCTTGCTGATGTGGCTGCCCGTAGCTGTCATTTCAACGATGAATATATTTTCAGCAGCACAGGCATTTTTGAATATGACAATAAAGGCGATTTTTGGGCAGATACAGATGGCAATGGCAATATCACACCTGCCGATTTAGGCGTTTCGCCCGGCTGTCAAGCAGCAACGGCTTTCCCCGCCAAATATAAAGCGTGGAGTTCGGGCGTACACCGTTTTACAATCAATGCAAAAGAAATATCAGTTGTAGGTACGGGTGCTTGGATTGGTCTTTATAAGGTAGCAACAGGCGCGGAAGTAACCACGCCACAGGCTTCTGTTACTTATACCATTAAGGAATTGACGGCTAACAAAATGGTTTTATTGATTAATTTTGGTGTCGGTTTTTGGCAATTCACGTTTGTTCCTAAATAATTAGTGTTATATGCATTGCAAAAAAAATATTATGGCAGCAACAAGTGTTTATACTTTACTTTTATCACTGATATTTGTAGGAAAACAAATAATAACATATAGGTTCAAAAGAGCTAAGGCTATTTCTAATAACGGTTTATAGCTTAAAAAATATCAAAATGAGAAATATGCAATTTCTAATAGGTCTATTCATAATAGCCGCCTGTGGCGATAAAGGCGCAACGATTACGCCCGTTGAGCCGACCCCCTCAGTATCTATCAGCAGCGTAGCACTTTTTGAGGGCAATGACAAAACAACATTTCCTTTCAAAGTGAGTTTGAGCGCAGCCATTGCCAAAGATGTCACCGTCAATTTTACGACAAAAGACAATACGGCTACGGGAGGAAAAGATTACACAACGAAAAGCGGTACAGTCACAATTCTCGCCAAAACAACAGAAGCGACTATTGAAATTGTCGTTTTAGGCGATACTATCAAGCAAACGGATAAGCAATTTGAAGTCGTTTTATCAAATCCCGTTAATGCGACTATCAGCACAAGCACGGGAATAGGCACAATTCGCAATGACGACACTTATCTTTTTGTCCCTGACGATGGCTATACAACGCCTGAAACTTACGCGGGCTATGAAAAATTGTGGAACGATGAATTTAGTGGTGCTGCCCTCGATGCCACTATCTGGACACGCGAAACAGGCGGCGGCGGTTGGGGCAATAATGAATTACAATTCTATACTGACCGCACAGATAATGCTTTTGTCAGAAGTGGCAATCTGGTTATCGAAGCTAAACAAGAGGTTTTTGGCGGGCGCAATTATACGTCTGCCCGTCTGATTACAAAAGGGAAAAAAGAGTTTGCTTTCGGGCGTGTGGATATTCGGGCAAAATTGCCCAAAGGAAAAGGCGTTTGGCCCGCCTTATGGATGTTGGGTAAAAATATAGACCAAGTGAAATGGCCTAATTGTGGTGAACTTGATATTATGGAAGTCATTGGCAGCATACCCAATCGGGTGCATAGCACAGTGCATTATGGGCAACAAGGGTCATCAACCAGTATTCAAAAAACAGGTACTTATACCTTGCCTTCGGGCGATTTTTCAGATAAATTCAACGTTTTTTCATTGATTTGGACAGCCGATAATATGGAGATTTTGGTCAATGATATATCCTTTTTTAAAACAAATCGCACGACAATTGGCTCAATTTATCCTTTCAATGATCCTTTTTTTATGCTGTTCAACGTAGCTGTGGGCGGCAATTGGCCCGGATCGCCCGATGCCACAACTGTTTTTCCACAGCAAATGATAGTGGATTATGTACGGGTTTTTAAGAAATTATAAATTAAACTACAAAAATTCCAGCAATTTATAATGTAGAATATACACGAGGATTTCGTAGAGACGTTGCACTGCAACGTCTTGGCATTATTCTACTTTCCCGATTTCTCTGTCCACAATCAAGACGTTGCAGTGTAACGTCTCTACGTCAAATCGTGGAAATATTTTATATTAGAAATTGCTATAAGAATTCTTATTTTTCATTTAAAAAAAATTGAAAATCAATGTCTTATCCTAAACTTACACTCGGTTTAGTGTCTCTTTTTTTGAGCATTATAAGTTGCGATACCCCTCAGTATACTGTAAAAAACACCTCGAAAACGCTTACTGCAAAAGATAGAAAAATAGAAGAACTGTTGGCTAAAATGACTTTGGAAGAAAAATGCGGACAACTCAATTTTGTAGTCGGTCCCATTTTGACAGGTCCCGCTTTGCAAGAAGCTAAAACTTCGGCAGACTTAGATGGGCAAATCAAATCGGGTCAAATAACAGGTATTTTCAATACAAATGGCGCAAAAAATATTCGCCATTTACAAGAGGTGGCGGTGAAAGAAAGCCGTTTGGGCATACCCCTTTTGATAGGTGCAGATATTATTCATGGCTATAAAACGGTGACACCTATCCCTCTTGGCGAAGCTGCCAGTTGGGATATGGCGGCGATTGAAAAATCGGCAGCGATGGCAGCCGCAGAGTGTGCAGCTACAGGCATTAATTTGACTTTTGCTCCGATGGTGGACATCAGCCGCGATGCTCGGTGGGGTCGAGTTGCGGAAGGCTCGGGTGAAGACCCCTATCTCGGCAGCTTGATAGCAGCAGCGAAAGTGCGGGGTTATCAAGGCAAAAATTTAGCGGCATCGAATACTATAGCGGCTTGTGTGAAACATTTTGCAGCTTATGGTGCGCCCGAAGGTGGACGGGACTACAACACAGTGGATATGTCAGAACGCCGTTTGCGTGAAACGTATTTACCTCCATTCAAAGCGGCTGTTGATGCGGGTGCTGTTTCTTTTATGAATTCTTTTAATGAATTAGATGGTGTTCCTGCCACAGGCAATACGTTTTTAGTCAATCAAATACTGCGTAAAGAATGGGGTTTTAAAGGGTTGGTTATGTCGGATTGGGCATCTATACAAGAACTATTGTCACATGGCGTTGCAGCTGACCGCAATGCAGCGGGTATCGCAGCCTTAAATGCAGGGTGCGATATGGATATGATGTCTTATATTTATATCAATGAATTACCTAAATTGGTGAAAGCGGGTAAAGTAGATATTAAGCTCGTTGATGAAGCAGTTAGACGGACTTTGGCTTTAAAATACGATTTAGGTTTATTCGACAATCCTTACCAATATGGCAATACTGAAACTGAAGCACAGGTTATTCTTTCAAAAGAAAATAAAGCAACGGCATTAGATATTGCTAAAAAAAGCATTGTTCTGTTACAAAATCCTCAAAATATACTCCCCCTCAGTAATAAAGTAAAAACTATCGCTTTGATAGGACCGCTTGCCGAAGATAAGGCGGAACAAAATGGGATGTGGTCTTTTTTTGGCGAGGCGAAAGACGTGGTTTCAGTTGCCGATGGTATTCGAGAAAAAGTTGGAAAAGAGGCTAAAATCTTGACAGCAAAGGGCGCAGATTTTTACGCAATGGATAAATCTGGTTTTGATGAAGCTCTGAAAATAGCCCAACAATCGGACGTGGTCGTTTTAGCTGTGGGCGAATCGGCAGTGATGAGCGGCGAAGGCGCAAGTCGTTCCGATATACGCTTACCTGCAGCACAAGAGGATTTGGTCAAAGCGATTATGGCAACGGGCAAGCCAACGGTTGTTTTAGCTTTTCATGGTCGCCCTTTGGATTTGAGTTTTTTAGAAGAAATTAATCCGAAATCCGAAACCCGAAACCCGAAATCGGTATCCCCCTCAGTATTGGCGTGTTGGGTACTCGGCACAGAGACGGGTCATGCCGTAGCCGATGTGTTGTTCGGTGATTATAATCCTTCGGGACGACTGCCTATGTCTTTTCCACGCAGTGTGGGGCAAGTGCCAATTTATTACAGTCAAAAAAGTACAGGACGATTTTATCGAGGTGATTATTCTGAACCTGCCTCTGAACGGGTGTATCAATCCAAGTACAGAGATATTAAAAATACACCCCTTTTTCCATTTGGATATGGCTTGAGCTATACAACTTTCAAGTATTCAGAAGTTAGTTTGGATAAAAAGGAATTAACGAACAGTGAAACACTCATGGCATCTGTCACGCTCACTAACACAGGCACACGCGAGGGCGAAGAAACGGTGCAACTATATACAAGAGATTTGGTTGGCAGTGTCACCCGCCCAGTCCGTGAGTTAAAAGGTTTTCAAAAAATTACTCTAAAAGCAGGAGAGTCGCGCACAGTTTCCTTTAAAATAAATGCCCCAGATTTGGCATTTTATAGACGCGACATGACTTGGGGAACTGAAACGGGTCAATTTGAGGTATTTATCGGGGCGAATGCAGAAACGGTGAATATGAAAGCGTTTCAATTGAAGTAAGAATAAATTAATTGATGTCGGAATAACTATCCAATGTAACTATCCTGTTCCCTTTGCTCTACATCCAATTCTTTTTATATAATCCATTATGGGTGTTTATTTACAATTCATTCCTAAAAAAAAACCGTTCCGAGGATATCGGAACGGAATAGTAACTAAACAACAAGAATGTATGAAAATAAACAAACTTTCGATGGAGAAGTAAAGGGTTAAGTACACAATTAAACACTGATTTTATAACTTTAATACATATTTACCCAATCCAAACATATATAAGACGCTTAAAAATGAAAATTAGTTCCTTCAAAGTGTATTAATTAAATGTTAATTTGCCAAATGACCTAAAAATCACTTAAATGGATTATTAACGAAATTTAATTTTTTGAAATATCAATATTTTTGGTAAATATTTTGCAGTATTCAATAGCAAATATTCTACTTTTTAAACCCTCGAAATAAGAAAGGACGTATTATCTTTGCGCTATGGATAAGACAACTTCCCGCCTTTATACCCTACCTTTTTACTTACTATGTGCAAGTAATTTTTTATTTACCGCAAGTTTCCAGATGCTTCTGCCTGAGTTACCCGATTATTTGACCTCTCTCGGTGGGGCAGATTACAAAGGGCTGATTTTAGCACTCTTTACTTTGACCGCTGGCGTTTCAAGACCATTTAGTGGAAAATTGACAGATACGGTGGGTCGTGTTCCAATCATGGTTTTTGGGTCGTTGGTCTGCGTGGTTTGTAGTGCGTTATATCCATTTCTTACAACGATTTTTGGCTTCTTGATGTTGCGTTTGGTGCATGGCTTTTCAACGGGATTTAAGCCCACCGCAACATCGGCTTATGTTGCTGATATAGTACCTTTAGAACGACGCGGTGAAGCCATGAGCGCATTGGGTATCAGTGGTAGTGTGGGCATGAGTATTGCGCCTGTTTTTGGTAGTGCCATCACAGAGACGGTGGGGATCAATTATATGTTCGTTTTTTCGGCTGTTTTAGCCCTATTGTCGGTTTTGATACTGGTGCGCAATATGCCCGAAAGCCACCCAAACCCTGTCCCCTTTTCGTTTAACTTATTAAAAATCAATCGCTCTGACTTGTTCGAGCCAAAGGCATTACCGACTTTTATTGTGCAAATATTATTGGCATTTGCCTCTGGTGCAGTATTGACCTTATCGCCCGATTTGAGCAAACATTTGGGTATTGCCAATAAAGGATTGTTCTTTGGCGTATTTACTTTTTCGTCCCTCATTATTCGCATACTGGCAAATAAAACTTCTGATAGACGCGGTAGGGTCTATGTTTTAAAGTGGTCAGCTTTAGCGATGGTCATTGCGATGGTGTTGATA
>JAYVKQ010000703.1:0-3923 GCA_043768285.1 Saprospiraceae bacterium
AAACATCTGATTGTATTTCTATGAATCTTATTTATCAATCTGTCCATGCGCTTTTTAAGCCCAAAATTGAGTGATTCTTTCCATATACGGAATTGCTGATAGTTGATAGTTTTTTTGTATAATAATTTGATATTCAAATATTTATATACAAAAAACTATCAACTATAATCTATACTCTATCAACTAAACTAATAACCTAATCTTCAATTTACACTAAAACGCTTAAACAAGTATTTTTATGGACATTAATGAAAATTTTTAGAAAACTACAACCATCTAAATTTTCGCTTTAAGCCTTTATAAGGATACAATTGTTTCACTAAATCTAAAAAAATGAAAAAATATTGGATATTATCCATGTTGTCACTGGCTCTTGCCGCTTTGTGTTATACTATAAATAGCCGAAGTCAGAAGGGGTCAGACCGACAAGAATTTGTCGCTCTTGGCTCCCTCATTCAGAATACTGAAGCCATTAAATTAGTGGTTGCAGAAACTGGGAAAGACAAGAAAAGTCGCGTACTAAGAAAACTTTACACTAAGGACAAAATTGACACGCTTAAACTGCCAAGCATAGAGAAAAAATTCTTGACTGCAATGGCACACCAAGCGACCCTGTTGAAAAAGGCAAACGATGAGCAATTCAGCGATCTCCGCGTAGAAGCCGACCAATTAGAAGAAGTCCTTGACATATTCCGCACTGCGAAATCCACTAAAGAACTCACTTCTGCCTTAGATGCCTATCAACTCTGTGGCGATGGCAAAGGCAATGTGAAGTTTACGGGGTATTATTCCCCAATCATTCCCGTCAGTAGAAAGCAAGAAAGCGAATTCGAACAACCTATTTATTTGAAAAATGGGGCTAAAGACGACGACTTATCGGTGGTCTATGTTCAAAGTAGAGAGGTGGTTCGCTCGATGAAAGTAGAAGGCACTGCCTACCTCAAATTTCCTGATGGACGCAAGCAAATGGTTACTTTTGATGGCGATTTCCATACAGTGGAAGTCACTAAAGAAACCAGCCACGACTTAGAAAGTACAGAAGATAATCATAAGAAAGCTAAGGCAACATTTGCCGTTTTCACTGAAAAGGAAAAAAATAACGCTATGGGTGTTGGTACTGTCCCTTTGACGACAGACTTTTCTATCGCTATTGATAGAGAGTATATCCCAATGGGTTCGGTTTTATTGGCAGAAGTGCCTATTTTGGACAGCAAAGGCGAATTGGTTCGTCACGAATACCGCTACGTTTTAGCCCAAGATGTGGGTGGTCGCATCAAAGGCGCAGGTCATATTGATTTGTATATGGGCGAAGGTGACGAAGGACAACGCAGAATGCAACATATGAATAAATATGGCAAGTTGTGGTTACTTTTACCAAAAGAAAAAGAAACGCCAAAACTTGTTGCTCAAAAACTTTAAGCGCGGAAAAAATCTACTTCGATATATACGCCACAAGTCTTTATGATTTGTGGCTTTTTTTGTGTAATTTTGCGCCCATTATTCAACAAACAGCTGTCCTGCAAACGGCGTAGTCTTGAAAAATTATGATTAAAAAATCACGCCTGCACAATCGGGTGAATAGGGAAATTCTCATCAAGCAAATGCAAGAGAGTACCGAGCCGCGCACCACGATTTCTTTTTACAAATACCACGCTATTGATAATCCGCAAGATTTGCGCAACGAACTATACCTTTTGCTTGACGATATAAGCACAAAGGGACGTATCTATTTATCTTCAGAAGGTATTAATGCGCAAATATCAGTGCCAACCATTTATTTTGATAGTTTTAAAGAAAAACTTTTTTCAATTACCTTTTTAAATGGTATTCGTCTGAATATTGCCGTGCAAGATGATGGTAAGTCGTTTTTCAAATTGACGATAAAAGTACGCCCTAAAATCGTTGCCGATGGTTTAGATGATGCCACTTTTAATCCCGCCGATACAGGAACACATATTGATGCCGACACGTTCAATAAAATGACGGACGACCCCAATACCATCCTCATAGATATGCGCAACCACTATGAAAGCGAAGTCGGTTATTTTGAAGGGGCAATACGCCCAGATGTGGAGACATTTCGAGAAGAATTGCAAATTGCGGAGGATTTATTGACCGAAAATAAAGATAAAAACCTTGTGATGTATTGCACTGGTGGTATTCGCTGCGAAAAAGCCAGTGCGTGGATGAAGCACAAAGGGTTCAAAAATGTATTCCAATTAGACGGCGGCATTATTCAATATGCCAAGCAAGCTAAGGGAAAAGGTTTGAAAAATAAATTTAAAGGGGTAAATTTCGTTTTTGATGAACGCTTGGGCGAGCGTATTTCAGATGATATTGTCGCCCAATGTCACCAATGTGGCAATCCTTGTGATTCGCATAAAAACTGCGCGAATGATGCTTGTCATTTACTATTTATTCAATGTGAAACCTGTGCCACTAAATATAATACCTGTTGTTCTGAAAAATGTACCGATTTTATTAAACTGACCTTAGAAGAACAAAAGATTTTGCGCAAAACGGAAATGTTCAATGGGACGAAATTTGGCAAAGGACGATATAAAGCTAACCACGCGGGAACCGAATTAGAATAGCTCCCCCTCAGTATTTTAGCATACTAAAAAATATTTCGTAGCGTTTTTAGAACCGTTTGAGTTTTATCATAATAAACCACAGATGGCACTGATTAGACTGATTTTACTGGTTTTTTTTAAAGTTATAATATTAAAAATCAGTGAATATCAGTCTAATCAGTGTCATCTGTGGTTCAAATAAGTATAATCATATTTTATCTTAAATCTATGCTTTCAAATATAAAATACTGGTTTTCAATTATTTGTCTTGCCTCACTCTCGCTAACATCTTGTGGCTCTGACGATAAAAAAGATATACCCGATGTGTCGGGCATACAAGCCGAGGCGACCTTTATTCGTTTCGATAAAGCCTTATTTGGTATTGATACCAACAAAGTTGAGGACGGTTTGAAAAATTTGGAAACGCAATATCCTACCATCTCTAATTCGTTTTGGACAGCAATAATTGGGGCAAAAAAGCCAAATGAGACACCCCCTCAGTATTTTCCAGTAGTTAGGCAGTTTTTGACGGATTATTACGTGCGCAAAACAGCCGATACGACCCAAATTGTGTTCAAAAATTTTGATACCTACCAAAAGCAACTCAACGAGGCAGCGCGTTTTTACAAATATTATTTTCCTAAAAATCCTAATTTGACATTTGTCACCTTTGTGTCGCAATATAATTATGACGTTTTTCCGTTTGGGCATGATACAATTGGTGTTGGCTTGGATTTTTTCTTAGGCGAAAATTATCAAGACTATATGCAATTGGAAAATGCGCGCTATGATTATGTACGGCGCACCCTCACACCCGAACACCTCGCTGCCAAAGCCTTGCGTTTGCATATTCAAGGTATGGCAGGGGAAGGTAGTGGCAATCGCCTGTTGGATATCGCTGTTCATAATGGTAAACAATTGTATATATTGGATAAACTATTGCCAAACGCCCCCGATAGCATCAAATTTGGCTATTCGGGAGCGCAAACCAAATGGTGTAAGGAAAATGAAGCGGGCATATGGGCAAGTTTTTTAAAAGAAAATGTTTTGTATGAAACAAATTTTAAGAAAATAGCGAAACTCGTTACGCCAAGCCCCAACTCACCGGGGATGCCCCTCGAAGCACCGGGTGAAACGGGTAATTATATTGGTTGGCGTATCGTTGAGCAATTTATGGCACGAAACCCCGAAATATCTTTACCCCAATTATTGATATTGAAAGATGCACAACAGATATTGACTAAGGCAAAATATAAACCTGCAAAGTGATATTATAAAGGTAGCTTAGAAAATTTATTAAGGTTTAGGAAACAGAAAATTGGGAATAATTGACACGATATTGATTTTTTT
>JAYVKQ010000704.1:0-2693 GCA_043768285.1 Saprospiraceae bacterium
ATTGTTTGGTATCTTGTAAATCAATATCTGGGTAAAGCGCGTTCAGGCGGTTCAAACTTTGTGGGAATAAAAAAGTCACTTTATTATCGCCCAAAAAAATAAACAAAATACCAACGTTCACCTGTTCATCTAAGACAGCCGAAGGACGATATTTCAGCAAACTATATCTAAATATTTTGTCCATTGCTACTTGAGTAATTTTTCTAATAAAGTTACGAATTTTGGTTCATTCTTTTTAACCTCTGCAAGGTACGCTATTATATTGCCAATATCAAGCGTAGCATAATCATATTCAGCTAATTGTTCCGCATAATTATACAATATTTTGGGATTTAAAGTTCTTAAATTTTCTATAAAATCATCAAATGTTACTTTTATATCCTTATTCAAATGAGCGAGATATTGCCTAAATAAATGCCCACCTCTTTTGTCTTTAATGAAATAATCCCACTGACTTTGATGAATATAAGTGTCAAAAGGCTTTGACATATTTAAACTTAGCTCGTGGTCAATGACATAAATATCTACATTTTGGGTTATGATATTAGGTTTTTCAAATTGTCTATCAGTATTGAGTATCAATACATCAAATGCAAAAATATTACTGATTTCCCAAATGTCTAAAGCATCAAGTGTTGTCTTTTCTATATAGCTTTTTGAATTATTGATATATTTACATCCCAAAAAGACCCCTTCAGTAGCTAACCAGTTTTTATACATCTCTTGCTTCCGCAATTCATTCAATAAGCTATTACTGACTTCAATAAGAGCAGGATTAGGTGTTTTTATTTCAGATTGTTGGGCTAAAATTGCAGCATATACCTCTTAACAAGTATGAAGTGATTTATCTTGCCTAAGTATTTTAACCACATAGTCATCTTTTAAAATATTACCATTTTCATCTACCACAGAAACAATACAAGGAAGGCTTGAACCACCTTCTAAGGCATATTTGTTAAATGCAACAGCTTTAAGAATGGGTAGCATATAAATCTTATTTAGCAAAAAAAGAATAGTGTAATTGCAAAAGATATGTATTTAAATAGCAATAATTTAGGGCGAAAATATGGTTTTTAATTTAATTTCAATGATTTTGTAAAGAAAACACTTGTAACTCTTTATGAATAAGGGTAATTTTATTCAGCGAAATTTCGCTAAATGTCGTAATTTTGCCCCCATGAAACAAAATCACCCACGCATCGAAAAATTAGTGTCTAAGCATATAGACAAAAAGATAGAACCTACGCCGCCCGTCAGCACTTTTCAAATCAGGTCGGTGACGCGGGCTTTTACCTATTTGGGTCCCATTTTTCCTAAAACGATGGCGCAATTGGCTTATCGCATATTCACAACCCCGCGTTGGCGCGCCAAGCATACGCGCACGGATGCCGTGATTGATGCTGCCAAAGTTGTGGATTTTTCTTTCCGCGAGCATACTGTAAAACTATATGAGTGGGGTAGTGCGGGCAAACCGATTATCCTATTGGCACACGGTTGGGAATCGCGCGGAACGGCGTTGCGAATGTTCGTTAATCCGCTTGTCGAACAGGGGTATCGCGTTGTGGCATATGATGCGATTGGGCATGGCGATTCGAGTGGTAAAGGCAATACTATCTCTACTAATGCGAAAACGATTACGGCTATTATCAAACACTATGGCGGCATATATGGCGCGATAGGTCACTCTTTTGGCTGTTCCAGTACGGTATATGCGCTACAATATGTGGATACTACATTGCATATCGAAAAAATGGTGTTCTTAGCCGTTCCGCACCGCACGAAGCGCATTATTGAAGGCTTTTTTAACTATATTCAAGCACCAGAGCGTGTGAAACAGGCTTTTTATACTAAACTTGAAATGATATATGGTAGGTCGGTTGATGCAGTGGATGTTGCTCATGCGCATGACCAAGTGAATATAGGCGCATTGCTGTTGATACACGATAGCCAAGATGAGGTCACGTCCATAGAAGCGGCGGAGCGCGTTGTGGAGAACTGGCAAAATGCAAAACTGTTGGTAACTGAGGGGTATGGGCATTTTAGGATTGCGAAAAATCCAGATGTGATTAAGCGGATTGTGGATTTTGTCGGAGAAAAGGTTTTAGTTTGACGGTGTGTTATTGTTTAATTCAATCGCCTTTTTAACTTCCTTCTTTTTTCCCCGAATACTCTCCAACAACTCTTCCAAACTATCAAACTCTTGGCGGAAGCGGATACCGCCCGCCGTTTTGTTACGACTGCCTTCAAACACTTGGTCGCGGGTGTAGGAGATACGCAACTTCAAGCGGCGGTCTTCTGAAAAAGAGTAATCCACTAATACATCGCCACCAACAAAGACATTGCTGCCGTTTAAGGATTGCAAATAGCCACCACTTTCGACACCTACGCCGCCACTCACTGCCACTTTATCGGTAATGCTGTAGCTACCCCTCAGTCTGAATTGTTGCCCAGTTGTGCGATAGAGGTCATTTGGGTTTGATCGGTTGTACTCATAGACATTGTAACCAAATTCGACATCTACGCCTTCTACATATTCATCAATAAATTTGTTAAACATATTGGACAAAACCGATGACACGGTCTCCGAAATAGTATTGATACTACCCGACAATATCTGCGAATTGGTCGCAAAGGCAGCATCAGAAGGCAAAAAACTACTCACTACCACCAAGCCAAATACTTGTCGGTTAAGC
>JAYVKQ010000705.1:0-5227 GCA_043768285.1 Saprospiraceae bacterium
TAACATATGAGAAGCGGGTCTTTTTTGTTTCGCAACTCAAAGTTCCGCTTTCTTGTATGTTTCTCATAATTACCTTAAAAAATAGTAGGGTACAGTAAACCTAATGAAAATACCGATTTATGAAAAAGATTATTTAATACAAGAATTACCTCAGTTTACCCTTGATTTGATACACAAATCAGGTTTGCCATGGCTAAATTCTTTGCCCTTCTGTACGGGATATGGTGCGCATCCTGCCAATCGCATATGGCTGAAAATGGATAATGATAAAATTTATGATGCCGTATTTTATCGTTTAATAAGATTATTTCCGTTCAACGTGATTGAAGTTGTTGGCTTTCCTAATTGCACAGAGCGAGATATTATCGTTTTAAGTAAAAAGCATAATGCTCATATAATATTGGTTAATCGGCTCGAAAACGCCATTAAATCCGATGAAGAATGGCATGCCAACCAATACAATGTTTTTCACCACAGTTATGTCACCATCGTGGCGTTACCAGCCACAAAAGAGGAATATCTAACCCAATTGGGCAAAAATAAGCGAAAACAATTGCCCCAATGGTGTCGAAGAATGTATAGATATTTCGACGATGATTTGGATATTCGTTTCGATAAAAAGGCGGATATTCGTTTAGAAGATATTATTCAATTAGAACATTTGAACAAAGAACGGCGTGGCAACAAAGGCAAAGGCGTGGATAGCGATGCCGCTATTCAAGAACGCCAGACGCGCATATTCCCTTTAGCCCAAGCCTACGGAATGTTGATGACTATTCGCCACAAAGGGGAAATCATAGGCGGTAATCTGAACTATATTCATGGTAATAAGGCATATATGCTTATTACGGGGCATAATGCGGCATTAGAGGAGTTGCGTATTGGCAACGTTGCTATTTGGAAAACGATGGAATATCTGATTGACAATGGTATAAATGAATGTAATTTCTTGTGGGGTCGAAAATTTTATAAAACCCAGTTTTTGGGTATCGAATACCCGTGGAGTGTGCATATTTTGTCGCCCTATCGAACGTTGGCAGCGATTTGGAAATACAAACTAAGTTTTCATGCTTTTTATAGCCGTGTTATGGGTTTTTTAAAAGGGCGTATTGGTTTTTATTCAAATATAAAAATGCCGCACTTGTAGCACTTACCAACTTCGAGCAAAGCAGTTGAATAGGTACTGAATCCTTCAAAAAACCCTAAAAATACTGAGGGGGTAATCTTGTTAATCAATTTTCAAAACTTAACGCAATAAGTCTCAAAATAAGTGAAAATTTATATATATGTGTGGAATAGCAGGTTTTATAGATTTCAGAAGTCAATCAAGTGAAAATATATTGGTGAATATGACCGATAGCTTAGCGCATCGGGGTCCCGATGACAAAGGCTATAAGGTATGGGAAATGCAAAACGCGCAACTCGGCTTCGGTCATCGGCGGCTATCCATCATTGATTTGTCGCCGTTGGGGCATCAACCCATGTATTCAAAAAATGGGCGTTGGTGCATTATTTTCAATGGAGAAATCTATAATTACAACGAAATTCGGGAAGAATTGCTTGAAAAAGGCTACAAATTCGCCTCACATTCTGATACAGAAGTAATTATGAACGCCTTCGATTGTTGGGGCAAAGCGGCGGTACATCGTTTTATTGGTATGTTCGCGTTTGCCCTCTACTATATGAAAGAAAACCTCGTGCATATCTACCGCGATAGGGCGGGCGTGAAACCGCTTTTTTACTATTGGCACGATGGTTTGTTTATGTTCGCATCTGAGTTGAAAGCCTTTCACCACCATCCGCGTTTCAAAAAAGAAATTGATATGGACGCGCTGGCTCTGTATTTTGTCAATCTCTACGTACCTGCGCCTTATTGTATTTTCAAAAATGCCCATAAACTCACGCAAGGACATAGCATGACCATATCGCTCGATACGCAAAAAATAGAGATTGAAAAATATTGGGACGTGTATGACGCTTACGCAAAGCCTCCCCTCCCTATTTCGGAGGAAGATGCAAAAGATGAAGTTGAAAAACTCTTGAAAAACGCGTGCGAATACCGCATGGTGGCAGATGTTCCCGTAGGTATTTTTCTAAGTGGGGGATACGACAGTGGTTTAACAACAGCATTATTGCAGAAAGACCGTACCGAAAAACTTAAAACATATACCATCGGCTACAGCGATAATAAGGTATTTACAGAAACAGAAGAAGCTAAAAGCGTTGCCAAACATTTAGGAACAGACCATACTGAATATATGGTGGACACCGATGAAGCGATTAATATATTGATGGATATTCCCGATTTTTATGACGAACCTCTGGGCGATGCATCGTTTGTGCCAACCACTTTGGTCAGCCGTATTGCCCGTAAAGAGGTAACAGTCGCCCTTTCAGCTGATGGGGGCGATGAGCTTTTTGCAGGGTATAGCAAATATGAGTATATCGTCAAGCAACAACAATATATGCAGTATGTACCCAATGCCTTAGCAAATATGGCGGCGGGTGCTTTGTCAATGGTCAATCCATCAAGCATACCATTTTTAAATAAAGCCTATAATATCAATAGCCGCTGGGATAAAGCCGTGAATTTGCTGCGTAATACTTCTGTCACCAACGCTTTTAAGGTCTATTCTTGCTATTTTTTAGAAAAAGATGTTAGAAAATTATTGAAAAAACCTTTTACATTTGCACCTACTTTTTTGGATAGCCCCGCACCCAACGGACACGGCGGTGACCCCTTACAAAGCATCATGGCTGTGGACTATAAAGCCTATATGGTGGATTGCATCGTTGCGAAAGTGGAACGCGCCACAATGAGTACGAGCCTTGAAGGGCGCGAACCCTTGTTAGACCATCGTTTGGTGGAATATATTGCGCAATTGCCTTCTCATTTTAAATATCGAGACGGCGTGAAAAAATATATGCTCCGTGATATTGTTCATAAATATATACCAAAAGAGCTGATGGTGAAGCGGAAAATGGGTTTTGGCGCACCCATGCACACTTGGCTTGACCATAAAATTGGTAAAGATTTGATAAAGACTTATCTTGACCCGATTCGTATTAAAAAACAAGGGATACTCAACCATTTAGAAGTTGAAGCCTTATTAAAGCCTTATTTTGAAGGCAAATCGGGCGATATTAACCGTATTTGGTTACTTTTGGTTTTCCAAATGTGGTATGAAAAATGGATGACGACTACCCCCTCAGTATTTGATCACAAAATGCCGCAGTTACAAAATTGTTAAAGAATGAGTAAATAATAACACGATTTTATTATGCAAATTATATATCACTACTTTCATGATACTTCATCCTATAATCAACAAATCTTATATATTTGTTAAAAAACAATACATAGACATTTTTAGCAAAAAGGTTACCCCTCAGTATGGGGTACACTTGATGAATGGTCACTACCTTGATGTTAGTAACGATACGAACCCCGATGTTTTTTATGATACTTTAAATGCCCTATCTAAAGAGGTCAATTTTATCTCGTTCCTTGAAGGTAGCCAAATGATAAAAGAGCATAGGATACCGAAAAATGAAAAATTGATAGGCTTTTCTTTTGATGATGGCTACGAGGAATGTTTCACCAAACTAAAACCCGTTTTAGATGCGTTCAATATCAAAGCCTGTTTTTTTATTTGCCCAAATTATATTGATGGCACACACGAATACATTGATAGTTTTTTGAAAAAAGCTGTTTTATTGAAAACCCACAAATTACCTATGTCTTGGGCGCAAATCCAACAACTACACGCCGAAGGGCATTTGATAGGTTCGCACACGCTCAATCATATCAATTGTCGGAACGCCGCAATGCATATTTTAGACCATGAATTGCGCGAAACCAAACGTATTATTGAAGCCAAACTGAATGCCCCCTGCGACCATTTTGCTTATACGTATGGTAAAATTGAGCATTTTTCGGAAGCTGCGTTGGCTTGTGCAGAAAAGTATTATCCCTATATCTATTCACAAGCAGGGCATCGCAACTATTTCTCTTTCGATGGCAGGGTCATCAATCGCCGCCATTTTGAAGGCAATTGGGCAAAACATCAAATCGCTTTTTATTTAAAGAAAAACCCGCTTGCATAATCATCCCCCTCAGTATTGGAACCAAAGTTATACGACAACCCACATTATGAAAACAAAAGTATTAATGCTCCACCGCATTTTTGCCAGCTATCGCCGACCCATTTACGACAAATTGGCAGAAAATTATGATTATTTATTAATCCACGGCAATAAAGACACCACCATCAATCAGTCGGTTACGCCTTACTCAAAAGTGATAAAATCATGGCAATATAACAGCAATCCGACTAATGTTTTTTTTGAAAGTTTTTCTACTTTATTCAAATTCAAACCAAAAGTATTTATCCATGAATTGGCTATTGGTATGCTCACAATGTTGCCGATGTATGTATGCTGTAAGTTGATGGGGGTAAAATTTATTCTCTATAGTCATGGTTACAATCGTCTATATGGCTTTCACCCGCCGAGCAGTTGGGCAGATAAATACAGGGTTTTTTTAATGAAATTGGCTGATGCAACTATCATTTATACCCACAAAGACAGAAAAATGCTGGGCGAATATGCCAATATTAACAAAATATTTGTGGCGCAAAATACTTTGGATACAACACAACTAAAAGTTATTAAAAAAGAATTAGAAAAAGAAGGGAGAATCCAGATAAAACAACGGCTGGGCTTAACGCACACCTATAATCTGACCTTTATCGGGCGCATTATTGATGAAAAAATGCCCGAAAAAATATTAGAAGTCTTTGACATTTTACAACAAAAAATGCCGAACCAAATTGGAATACATTTTGTTGGCGGCGGTGATGTGGAAGCCCTGAAACGCACAGTTGAAGAGAAAAAATGGGAAAATGATGTCTTATTTCACGGTGCAATATATGACGACCAACACACAGGCGCATTTCTATACGCCTCCGATATGATGCTCATACCGGGCAGCTTGGGTTTAGCCATAAACCACGCTTTTATGTTCGATTGTCCCATTATTTCTTTTGATAAATGTGGTAATATCCCCTTTCATGGGCCCGAGTTGGATTACGTCGTAGAGAATGAAACGGGGTTTTTAATACCAGATTTATCTGTAAAAAAAATGGCTGAAAAATTAATGGCATATCTCCTCAATGAACCTATGCAAATGGAGATGAAAAAGCATATTCAAGATAAAATGAACACG
>JAYVKQ010000706.1:0-2219 GCA_043768285.1 Saprospiraceae bacterium
CACGAATATAGCTGACCATCAAAGAACCTATCATAGCAATAAACGCAAACAACGAACTGAGGAAGTAACTTTGTGCCACAAGGTAGTAGCATATGCCCAAAAACATCACCAACTCACTATATCTGTCCAGAACCGAATCGAACATTGCACCGAAACGGCTTTCCATTTTGCCGACCCGCGCCAAACGACCATCTATCATATCAAATAGACCCGCTAAGAGAATGACTGCGCCGCCCCAACCCACATAACTAAGGTCAGTACGCTCTACACCTGCGCCAATAATGAATATCACGGCAGCAACGATATTGAGAATAAAACCAATAGCTGTGATGATATTGGGCGTTACACCAATTTTCACAAAAAGCTCAATCACGGGGTTTATGATGCGATAAACAATAGGTTGTCCGACATCTTTAAGGAAATTTGACATGATGTAAGTGTTTTAGTTAAAAATTTAGGTTTTTAATGACAAAATACTGAGGGGTTAGGGGGGAAATGGTCCGCAAACATTAAAACTCCATTTTCACCCGCATCCTAACACCACCTTTGGGTGCATTTTGCAATTCACGATAATTGACCCGCCAAACATAATCTAAGCGAAATATCTTAAAAATATTACTGATACCAACACTGGTTTCGATATACGGCTTTTTGTCTAAGCTGTTCATCAACACCCTGCCATTGGCATCAGTTGGGAAATAAACCAAGCCGTTTTCAGCCGTCGGTAAATTTTGTTGGCTGATGCCGCCCCATAGAGACTTGAATGTCATTACTTCACGCCATTTCAGTTTTTTCAGCAAGGGCACACGCCCGAAGAAAAAGCCGCCAAAATTGTGGTAATAATTAATAGACGCATATTTATCACTCGCGAATTCTAAAAAATTCATCAAGTTATACGATTCCATTTGGTACGAATAGGCTTGATTGGCGCGGTGAATACTCAATAATGGATAGGACACAGTGCCAAACGTTTTGCCCGCTTCTACTATCAAATCGGAGTAGCCAAATGGCGCAAGATAAAAAACCTTTTCGCCTTTAAACTGCAAACGGTGGTAATCATATTCGCCATTGGCAACGCCTTTGATACCTGCCGCGTAACGCAATTCAAATATAGGGTATTTTGTCAATATAGGCGTACGATATGTTGCACCTTCGTAAAGTTTTTCATTGGGTGCGTAACGTATCATGGTGCTTAACTCAGAAGTTTGAATATCTACCTTTGGCTTTTTCTCACCTTTGTCCGTATAATCAAATCTCAAACTGCCTTGTGGTGTATAGCGTACCGACTTTGCTCCTATATTGAACGAAAACCCCGTTTGAAATTCCTTCCAATATTCCGTTCCTATCGTGCGGGTCAAAAACATTTTATCGTTCACACCGCGTTTAAACGATAGAAAAATATTGTCTTCTTGTACAAATTGCAACTCTTGACCCGGTATTTTCATATCCTCTTGGTACCATATTTTCAACTGATTGTAAGGGAAACGCATCAATTTTCCGCTACCAAAATTGTAGCGCAAACCCGCATAGCCTTTCCATTTTTCATCTCTAAAACCATACGCGCCGTAGCCTTCGAGCAACAAATGTTTGCTAAATGTAGGATTGGTACGTCCGCCCACGCGCATACGAAAACCCTCAATAGGATTGAAACTATAAAACGTATTGGCAGGACCCAAATCAAAACCTTTGATAGACGTATAGCCTTCAAACAGGAAGCGCATACCTTTCAAAAAACGGCGAAAAGGCTTATAGTTATTGAGTGTATCAATGGATTTATAAATACCCTGTTCGCGTTTGCTGAGGGTATCATGGCGATTGCTTGTCCAATAAGTATCCGCTTTTATCATAGCATCGGGGTCGCGGAATTGTACTACTTTTGTTCCAAATAGGCTATCTGGTAAAGGCTCATTGATGGTGTAATCCTTGTACGACGTATAACGACGACCCAATACAGAGCGCGTACTATCTTGTTTTGTTGCTCCAAAATCTATGAAAATTTCATCTTTTGAAAGCATTAAACCTTTTTTAGCATCGCTGGTATCGCTTAAATACTGAGGGGGTGTCTCTACCCAATCGTATTCCTGTGCAACCTGCAATTCATTAACCCAATTGAGGTTAATATCTTTCGGGATACCCGCTTCGATTTTGCGCACGGCATAAGTGCTATCCAAAGCAATCCACATATGCCCCATAAATGCTAAGTCCGTTTTTTGACGGGG
>JAYVKQ010000707.1:0-2438 GCA_043768285.1 Saprospiraceae bacterium
AATGTTTATTTCATAGATTTCCGAAGTTACCAGGGTTTATATTAATTTCAAATTCCAGATTTCAAATTAGTATGTAAAATTTAAAATCATTAATCATTAACTATTCGCCTCTTTCACCCAATTCTCACGCTCAACAGGCATTTGCCACACGGCTCCCGTATTCTCTAAACTTGTGAACATAGGCACCCAATCGGGAGAACCTTGCGAGAGCGTCAATATCTCGTAGCGGCGATATTGTAGGATAATATCCAACGGATTTATCAATACTGGGCAGGCTTCTACGCAAGCGTTGCAAGTCGTACAAGCGCGAATTTCCTCGGCAGCAGTATAGTTAAATAATGACTTACCATCGCTGAAATTTTGAGCCGTCAGGGTCGTATCATTGGGATATAATTCCTTGTTAATCAATCGAATATCACCTTCGTCTAATTTTTTGCCTACTTCTTCAGCACGGTCACGCACATCCATCATAATTTTACGTGGGCTTAGTTTTTTACCCGTCAAATTGGCGGGACATTCTGCCGTGCAACGTCCACATTCCGTGCATGTATATGCGTCCATAATATTTTTCCAACTCAACCCGAACACGTCATTTGCGCCAAAAGTGGGTATTTCAGTGTCTGATACTGAGGGGGTATCTTGCACGCTGCCTTCGGGTGCAGGTATGCCCATCATGTTGCGCACTTCGTTGGTGATAGTCGGCATATTATCCATTTCGCCACGAGAATTGAGCCGTGCAAAATAGGTATTCGGAAATGCCAAAAGGATATGTAAATGCTTTGAAAATGGCAAATAATTTAGGAAAGCCAAGACCACAAAAAAGTGCAACCACCAGCCAAATCGAGCAATAAACACCACCAGATGCGGGTCCCAATTGCCCCACAGCATAGGACTCAACCAACCACTGATAACGAAAAAGCCCGTAGGGTGATATTCATTCGGCAATTGTTGTTGCAGTACAGTATCGCCGCCATTCATGCAGAATATACCAATTATTAAAAATATTTCTAATACCAAAATCATATTGGCATCAAAACGCGGAAAGCCATCTAACTCAGGTTTTTGAAAACGCTTGATATTCATCACGTTGCGGCGTACTAAAAAAGCGACAGTTGCCACGAACGCCAATACGCTCAATATCTCAATAAAACTGATGATAAATGTGTATAATCCACCCAAGTACGGTGCAAAAAAGCGGTGTACACCAAAAGCACCGTCCACGAATATCTCAATCAATTCGATTTGCGTAATGACAAATGCCACGTATAAGCACAGGTGCAACACGGCGGGTATCATATTTTTAAACATCTTTTTTTGTCCAAAAGCGACAAACAAGACATTGCGCCAGCGTTCAGCCGTATTGCCTTCGATTTTTTCGTCGCGCCCCAAGTGGATATTGCGTCCGATTTTCATAAAATTTTTCCACGCCTTGCCAATGAAAACGATAGAAATTAAGATAAATATTGCTTCTGCCATATCAGAATGAATAGAATTTAAAATGATTGAAAGGATAAGATATTGCAGTGGTTTAGGAAACTGATTTTGAATAATTTTTGATTTTTTTTGAAAAAAAAATCAAAAATTATTCAAAATCAGTTTCCTAAACCGCATTTCAACACTGATTACACTGATTTTTTTCAATTAAGCATAAACAAATGAGTATAAATCTGTTTAATCTGTGTCATCAGTGGTTCATTCAATATCAAAATTTCAGCCGAAAATTAAAAGAATTTTTAATGAAAGTGCCTATTCGCTTATTTTAATTTTATAAAATTGATAGCTTTGCTCAAATTTGCAACCAAAACACACTGAAACAGCGTTTTGTTGTAACATTAATGGCAATATCGTACTTCGTACATCTAACACCGAACATCAATCTATGCAGATATTAAATGATACTCAAATTCGCCAAAAAATAAAGCGATTGACCATCGAAATATTGGAACGTAACTTCGCCGAGCAAGACCTCATCTTGGCGGGCGTGAATAACAATGGCTTAGAAATGGCACAATTGCTGATGCAAGAATTGCTGGCGCGTACTGATAAAAATATTACGCTCACACGCCTGCGCCTAAGCCCCGCCGCGCCTTCCGAAAATCCCATCGTTTTAGAAATGCCCGCCGACCAAGTAAATGGCAAAAGTATCATCTTAGTTGATGATGTGGCGAACACAGGGCGCACCCTCTTTTTTGCCCTAAAACCCTTTTTCGATATATTGCCCAAAAAGGTAGAAATAGCCGTGTTGGTGGATAGAAAACACAAGTCTTTCCCTATCCAGCCCGATTATGTAGGGCTATCGTTAGCCACCACTTTGAAGGAGCATATTGAAGTTAAGATTAGAGATGTTGCGAACTTTGAGGTGAATTTGATATGATTTTTATGCGAAAATACTGAGGGGGGTATGGTTTCTGAAATTACTTACCCGTATTTTATTCGTC
>JAYVKQ010000708.1:0-2744 GCA_043768285.1 Saprospiraceae bacterium
TTGGATAATATCGCTTCGGAATTATCATATGCACAAATTGGAACAACAACAGAAGGTATATTTACCTTAAATCCTAATGGGTCTTATACCTTCACACCTAATCCTAATTTCAATGGAACTGTGGTGGTGACTTATAAAGTGTGTGACCCAAGCGGCTTGTGTGATACAGCTACTTTGACTATCACGGTTAATGCGGTTAATGATGCACCTGTTGTTGTAAATGCTTCAATTGATACAAATGAAGATAGTCCTGCAACGGGTGACTTAAAGCCTAATGTTACGGATTTGGATAATCCTATTACAGATTTGAGCTTTACTTTGTTGGATGTGACACCGACTAATGGTGGCATATTTACCCTTAATCCAAATGGTACTTATACGGTCAATCCTGCTCCTAATTTTTCGGGTACGATAACAGTGACGTATAAGGTATGCGACCCAAGTGGCTTGTGTGATACTGCCATTTTAACGCTTAATATTCTACCTGTCAATGACCCACCTGTGGCGTTGGATAATGTAGAAAATGTGGATGAAGACGAGACTTTAACGGGTACTGTGGCGAGCAATGATAACGATGTGGATAATACGCCAAGCGAGTTGTCATATGCCCAAATTGGCGCAACTACTGAGGGGGTATTGACTTTCAATACAAATGGCTCTTATACCTTTACGCCTAATCCTAACTTTAACGGTACTGTTGTTATTACCTATAAAGTATGTGATTTGGGTGGCAAATGCGATACAGCAACTTTAATCATTACGGTTGATGCTGTCAATGACGCGCCAATTGCTACTCCTACATCGGTTATAGTTAATGAAGATATACCAAGTGCAGGTGATTTAAAACCATTCGTTACGGATAGTGATAATGTTGTTGCAGATTTAAGTTTCACGCAAATTGGAACGACGAATGAGGGCGTATTTACCTTAAATCCTAATGGTACTTACACGTTCACGCCTAATCCGAATGTGAATGGCATGGTGGTTATCACGTACAAAGTGTGCGACCCATCGGGCAAGTGCGATACTGCCACTTTGACCATCAATATTACACCAGTCAATGACCCACCTGTGGCATTGAATAATGTGGAAAATGTGGACGAAGAAGGTACACTGAACAGCACTGTTGCGGGCAATGATAGCGATATTGATAATACGCCAAGCGAGTTGTCATATGCGCAAATCGGCTCGACTACTGACGGAGTATTGATTTTCAATTCAAACGGCACTTTTACCTTTACGCCTAACCCTAACTTTAATGGTACTGTTATTATTACCTACAAAGTCTGTGATTTGGGTGGCAAATGCGATACGGCTACTTTGACGATTACGGTTAATCCAGTCAATGACGCGCCTATCGCTATTAATGACACAGCGAGTGGCAACGAGGACACCGATATTACAGGAACTGTGGCGACAAATGACAGCGATATTGACGGCAATTTAGATGTTAATAGTTTTGTGACTTTGGCTAATCCGCTTCACGGCACAATCGTTTTCAATCCAGATGGCACGTTTACTTATACACCAACGCCTGATTTTAATGGCAAAGACAGTGTACAATATCGGGTATGTGATTTGGGGGGCAAGTGCGATACAGCTTGGTTGGTGCTTACGGTAAATCCAGTTAATGACCCACCAATTGCGGTCAATGATGGCGCATCTACTATTGAAGACACACCAGTCAACGGCAATTTGGCTTCAAATGATTATGATATTGATGGTAATATTAACCCGAATAGCTTTGTCAAAATTGGCGATGTAAGGCATGGTACTATTGTGATAAACCCAGATGGCACATTTAATTATATGCCAGAACTTGATTACAATGGCTTGGATAGCGTGCAATATCAAGTCTGTGATATGTCGGGCTTATGTGATACGGCTTGGTTGTTTATCACCATTCCAGATTTCAACGACCCGCCTGTAGCATTGAATGACGTGGCAACAACCGATGAAGACACGCCAGTATCTGGTACAGTAGCGACCAATGATAGCGATGTTGACAATAATCTCAAACCAGATAGTTACGAGATAGTCAATGAGCCTTCATATGGTACTATCATTTTCAATATTGATGGGTCGTATATCTATACTCCAAATCCTGATTTTAATGGTGTGGATAGCGTGCGTTATCGGATGTGTGATAGATTAGGTCTTTGTGTAGAAGCGACTTTGATTATTACTGTAAATGCTGTGAATGACGCACCTGAGGCTATCAATACGTCAATAGTTGTTAATGAAGACACGCCGACTACGGGTGATTTGAGACCAAATGTTTCGGATATTGATAACCCAATTGCTGATTTAACTTTCGTGCAGATTGGTACTATCCCAAATACTGAGGGGGTATTTACTTTAAATCCGAATGGCACTTATACGTTCACACCCGCTTTGAATTTCAACGGTATTGTGACGATAACGTATCAAGTATGCGATGCGGCGGGCAAGTGTGATACAGCCTTTTTGAAAATTACGGTTAAGCCTGTTAATGATGCCCCGATTGCTACTAATGATGTTACTTCAACAAATGAAGATACGCCAGTTAGCGGCACAATTGCTTCAAATGATAGCGATTTAGATAATACGGCTGCGGAGTTATCATATGCCCAAATTGGCTCGACTACTGAGGGGGTATTTGCCTTAAATCCAGATGGGTCTTATACGTTCACGCCTAATCCTAACTTTAATGGTATAGTTATAATTACTTATAAAGTATGTGACCCAAGCGGCTTGTGCGATAC
>JAYVKQ010000709.1:0-18034 GCA_043768285.1 Saprospiraceae bacterium
GCTCAACTCACGACCAAACGCGCCCAATAACCCAAAAAACAACAGCATAGATAAACCAATAGACCCCAAAGCAATAATGACCGAATAGACACGCCGATATATCAAAGTCATAATGATTCCTACCAATAGAGCCGCAATGATGGAAGATACGGCCACCTCACGCTTCTCCATCCATATCAATTCTTTTTGAAAACTTGCCCTGCCGAGGTAGTGGTATTTTTCAAATTGCATGGGTTTTATCAACGAATCGAGACCTTGTATCAATACTTCTGATTCTTCTAATGTCAGTTTATCTTTGGTTTTCAACACCATGACAAGGGCTTTGCCATCTTCTGAAATGAGGTTGCGGACAAAACGCTCGTCTTTCAATACTTTTGCCTTATCACTTGCGTAATAGGATGTATCATCAATGTGCAAGGCGGGAATAGCTGTGATACCGAATGGCGTTTTCAGAGGTAATTTAATAGTCGTCAGCGATTGTGCATTTTTGACATAGGGCAGCCTATCAGCCTCATTCGTCAAGGTATCAAATTTTTGTAAAAAGGCTTGATTAAACACCCCCTCAGTATTACGAGCGTTTTCTACGCCCACGAGGAGGAAATTATCATCGGTCTCAAAATCCTTGATAAATTGTTGAAAAAATGCCAAATCATCATCTCCTTGCGGAAAAAATTGCTCAAAGTCGAAGGAGAACCGCAATTTTGTGATGAAGAAAATACTTAGGACAATCAATACAGAAAATGCTGTAAAGACAATTTTGCGATAGGTCGTAAAGTCGGGTAGCATAGCTTTTTAGTTTAAAAAGTCAGTTGCTACTTAAAGGATTTTGAGGCTAAAAAGGTTGTGGTGAGCTTGCTTTTTTTTCAAAAGTTTCAATAATAAATGAAAGGTAGGGTGGTTGTTTGCTATCCTTGCTCCCAATGTGTCATATGCGGAATTGCTTACAAATTTATTGGCAGTGCAAATAATTCGTTGAAAAAACTACTCGTAGTGTCGAATTTATTCGACACCGCGCAATGTGTCGAATGAATTCGACACTACAGAAAGAATCTTCACCAGTTTTTTCACACCTTCAATTTATTTAGGTATCTCTACTTATATGACCTAAACGATTTTCTATAGCGAATATTCTAAAAAATACTGAGGGGTCACAGCACAACGAACTTTGTTGTTTTTGATATATGCCCTACCGTCAAACGACATAGATAAATGCCCGAATTATTAAAATCAGAACGGGCTATATGGATATGGTGAACGCCCGTATTTAGTTTCCCCTGAGGCATTTTCTTTATAAGCCTTCCCGATATATCCAATATATCAACCGATACTATATTGTCTTTTTTTAAATCAAAATAAAGGGTAGAAATAGACATCAAAGGGTTTGGAGCAAGGTTGAAATCGCTTAGAAAATCAGCTATGTCAGCACTATTTGAAGTCACTTGTGGCAAAGAATAGGTGTACATGGAACGCCCGTAGGTTGCTGCCACGAGCTTGCGCGTTGCTTTATGAAAGCGCAAATCGACGATAGGTGAAAGGGGTAAACCTGTACCCAATATATCCCATTTAGGCGTATTATTATTTGAAGAAACAAATACGCCCACATCCGTAGCTGCATACAAAGTGCCTGGCACTGAGGGGTCAGGTATAATATCATTGACGGGTACTTGTGGCAAATTGGCAGAAATATTAACCCATGTAGCACCTAAGTCCGTGGTTTTGAATATATGGGGTTGATATTCATTCCACCTAAATCCAGAGACAGTCACATAAGCAGTATTGGCATCAAATGGGTCGGCAGTCACGCGGGTAATCCAACGCAGTGGAAAAGTTTGTGATATTTTTGTCCAATTAGTGCCACCATTGGCGGTCACCCAGACATTGCCATCATCCGTGCCAGCATAGATAATTTGTGGGTTTTTAGGTGATACATCTATCGTTGTAATAGTACCAAAACTGACATTGGCGATAGTCACTTTGCCATTCGTCAAGTCAGGGCTGATAGGTATCCAGTTCAACGCTCTATCTGTTGTGCGATATATGCGGGTAGTACCTAAATATAAAGTAGCAGGGTTATCGGTAGCAAAAGTAATAGGCATATTCCAGTTACGGCGTTCCGAAGAAGAAATGCCGCCAAGAGCAAAACCGAATGTTGCCCCGCCGTCTGTTGAGCGCGCTAAATTACCATTTTGCGATTCGGCATAGACGTATCTATTGTCGGTTGGATCAACGAGGGCATAAAACCCGTCACCCCCTAAGATATATTGCCAAAAATCTTTATTGCCGTCAAGTGTGCGCCAAGTACCATTGTCCTGCGTGCCACCGTATAGCCTTTGCGGATTTTGTTCATCTATTTCGCAAGCATAAAATTGAGTATTGGGTATCGTGTTGTAGTAAGTCCACGTTGAGCCATTGGTTTTTGAGCCATAAAAGCCGCCATCGTTGCCGCTATAAATTTCCGTATTATCATTCGGATTTATCCAAAATCCATGATTATCAACGTGATTATTATTAGAAACAGTTACCCAATTTTGTCCACCATCCGTAGAGCGATGTACATCTAAACCGAGCGCATAAACAATGTTGGAATTGACAGGGTCGGCAAATATTTTTCCAAACCACCAACCGAAACCAGCATACATAAATTGCAGTTGTTTTTGTGGGTCAAGGGCAGTCCAGTTTTCACCATTATCGTTGCTGCGATATGTGCCTACATAATTGCCTACTTCATCGGCATAAAGAGCATACAATACTGAGGGGTTGCCTTCGGATATGGAAATACCGATGCGTCCAATATTGGTAGCGGGTAAGCCTTTCGTCATTTTTATCCACGTTTGCCCTCCGTTAATAGAGCGAAAAATGCCGCAAGTAGGTCCGCCATAATCCCTTAAATAAGGTTTGCGGATACGCTCCCACATGGCAGCATAAACAGTATCGGGTCGCGTAGGATGAATAGCTAAATCTATCGCGCCGGTAGTGTCCGTCAAATACAATACTTTTTGCCAAGTAGTGCCACCATCTTGAGTGCGATATACCCCACGCTTATTGCTGGGCGCATAGAGATAACCCATTGCAGCGACGAAAACGCGGTTAGGGTTTTTAGCATCAATTACAACTTTGCCAATACTTCCTATATCAGTAGGACCCAAGTGCTTCCACGTTGCCCCTGCATCAGTTGTTTTATATACACCTACCCCTTCGTAATTCATGGAGCCGCCACCACCATTGGCTTCTCCAGTACCAACGTATAATATGTTCGGATTGGAGGGTGCAATCGCCACATCACCAACCGCCAATGTCAAAGCATTATCAAAAATGGGTGACCAAGTGGTACCGCCATTAGTCGTTTTGAAAACACCCCCTGCGGCTGACCCTACGTACATGATTTGCGTATTGGATGGGTGAATGGCAACAGAGGTCATGCGCCCTCCAGCATTGGTGGGTCCTGCAAGTTGCCACGCATTATTGCCGCGTGTGGCGAGCGTATTTTGTCTTAAATTTTGTGCTTCGTGCACCGCTTCTTGGTAGGCTTCTGGCTTGACATATGGGTTTGGAAAAGCGCGTTGCGCATAAAACCAATCGGAGGGATAAGACTTATCATTTTCTTTTTCGCAGTTTTCTATCTCGTTTTCATCTATTTCCTTTGGGTAAATAATAGTTGCTGCACTTATCAGTACCATTAAATATGAGCCGAAAAATAGGCTGCGTTTCCAGTTTTTATATGCCATTTACATTGTAAATTCTTATTCTATTGAAATGATAGTGTAAATTTCGGTTAAAATATTGACAAACTCATACTTTTATTATTTCATAAAATGCTTTTACACTACTTTTTCTTGCCTCTAAAATTGGTCATATCAAGTGCTCCAGATGAAACATTACAAGCATTACACTTAGAGTAGTATAAAGAATCTGCGGGTATAAAATTAGCATAAATATAATTTTTAAAAGAAGAAGTACGGTCAGTTGCCCTGCGAGGATTGCCGTTGTCTATATATAATAATGCACCATTAACATAAACAATATTAGTATCTGCTTTTAAGACAGTAAAAGTGCTAAAGTAAGAAGTATCCCAACTTTCAAACGTTGATTGCATGGTCATTGGATTTGTATTGGTTCTATAACCCTTGAGATTTATAATACCCTCATACATTCCGACTAAACTATCAATAGTCGGAACAGGGAGAGCCTCAACGGTATTTTGCTTTTTACAACCAATTCCAAAAATTAATAAACTAATGATAAGTACATATCTAAACATGATAAATATGATTTAAGTTATTCAATAGAAAGTGTATGATATGATAATTAAACGCTTTTTATTTATCACAAAAATTATACCTTCTGCCGTCAACACAATCACGATATCCTACTCCAAATCTTATTCGCCTTATCATACGTCTCAATATAGCGTCGAATACACAGGTTTTCTTCTTTCTCCAATTTCGGGTCGGTGTCCAAAAGCTCAATCGCGGTAGCCCGCGCCGCTTGTAGTATCTTACCATCTTTTGCTAAATCTGCAATGTGCAAATTCAGCAAGCCGCTTTGGGCAGTGCCTTGAATATCGCCCGGTCCGCGCAATTTAAGGTCGGCTTCGGCTATTTCAAACCCGTCAGTTGTGCGGCACATGGTTTGAATGCGCTCTTTGCCGTCTCTCGATAGTTTAAAACTCGACATCAAAACGCAATACGATTGCTCTGCCCCACGCCCTACGCGCCCACGCAACTGATGCAACTGCGATAAGCCAAAACGCTCGGCGTGTTCTATCACCATCACGGATGCATTTGGCACATTCACGCCCACCTCAATGACCGTTGTGGCAACCATTATTTGTGTTTGTTTTTTGATGAAACGCTGCATTTCAAACTCTTTATCTTTAGCGGGCATTTTGCCATGCACGATAGATATTTGATAATCGGGCATCGGAAAATCACGGCTCAACGACTCGTGACCTTCCATCAGATTGAGCAAATCTAATTTTTCACTTTCTTCGATAAGCGGATACACCACATATATTTGTCGACCTTTGGCTATTTCTTCACGCATAAATCCTATGACACGCAAACGGTGGTTATCCGTGCGGTGTTCCGTTTTGATAGGTTTGCGCCCTGCGGGTAGTTCGTCTATCACCGATACATCGAGGTCGCCGTAGAGGGTCATCGCTAAAGTACGTGGTATGGGCGTTGCCGACATCACCAAAACGTGCGGTGGGTAAGGTTTAGATTTTTTCCATAGTTTACCCCTTTGTTCTACACCAAAACGGTGCTGTTCGTCCGTGATAGCCAAGCCGAGATTGTGAAACACAACCCAATCCTCGAATATAGCGTGCGTGCCTATGAGGATATGCGTTTCGCCCGAAGCTACTCCCCTCAGTATTTCCTCTCTTTTTTTACCTTTTATTGAGCCACTTAAAAACGCTACGTTGATACCCAACTGTTCGGCATAGGCAGAAATGCCTTCAAAATGTTGCTGCGCCAATATCTCCGTAGGAGCCATCATCAAGGCTTGATAGCCATTATCGAGCGCAATCAGCATAGACATCAATGCTACTACCGTCTTGCCCGAACCCACATCGCCTTGCAGCAAACGGTTCATTTGTACGCCTGTACCCAAATCGTGGCGAATTTCTTTTATCACCCGTTTTTGCGCATTTGTCAAGGGGAAAGGGAGAATATCGCTATAAAATTTATTAAAATAATCACCCACTTTTCCAAAAACGTGTCCGCGCACACTGTCTTTTCTAATCTTTTTGGCTTGCAGCAATTTGAGTTGTAAGTAAAATAATTCCTCAAATTTTAAGCGATTGCGCGACCAGTCCAACTCCCTTTGATTTTCTGGAAAATGTATCAATTTTAAAGCTTGATACTGAGGGGGTAGCTTAAAACGCTCCATCATATATTGCGGCAAATTCTCTTCTAAATCCGTTGGCTTGAGTTTTTCAAAAAGGGTTTTAATCAATTTGCGCTGCCCTTTTGCATCTAAATTTTTAGTATCTAATTTAGCTGTTGATGGATAAACGGGGTCAAACGTAGGGGCTTTTTCCAATTTTTCGGGTGTTGCCAATTCCATTTCGGGGTGCGGAATACTCACTTTTGAGCCATACCAATTCACTCGACCATATACGATATATTCGCCCCCAACCGATAGCGATTTTTCTAAAAAATGTACCATTTGAAACCACACCAATTCAATACTACCCGTTTCATCGCGCAGTGTGCCTGACAAACGGCGTACCCGCCCTTCGCCTGCCACTTCCAAACGGCGCAAAATGCCTTTCAACTGCACAGTATCACTCTCTTCATCAATATCAGCGATGCGGTGAAAATGGGTTTTATCCACGTAGCGAAAAGGGAAATGATAGAGCAAATCGCGGTAGTTGAATATCCGCAACTCTTTTTTCAAAACATCGGCTTTCATCGGACCGACCCCTGTTAGGTATTCTATAGGCGTGTCGAGTAATTTGACGGTCATTCAATTATTTTTTAGCACTATAATTAGGTTTTTAATGCGTGTATTAGGTTGAAAAGTCCATAATGAGTCTTTTACTCCAACGTTTAATACTGTGGCTTCTTACATAGTTCCTAATTTTTTAGCTGCGTAATGTCAGTAATATTCGCACAAATATTGTTATGTTTTTAAGGTTGCCGCTTTTTTAATCGCTTTAATGATGCGCGGGTGCGTTCCACAACGGCAAATATTGGTAATGTTTTTCTTAATATCTTCATCTGTTGGGTTGGGTATATCTTTCAAGAGTTTTGCTGCCGCCATCATAAATCCTGGTTGGCAGTAGCCACATTGCGGCACTTGTTCTTCAATCCACGCTTGCTGAATGGGGTGCAATTTCTCCATGCTTTCCGACAAGCCTTCCAAAGTCGTAATATTTTTTCCCACCACATATTGCACTGGCAACGAACAAGACCGATACAATTGACCATCTACGTGCAAGCTACACGCACCACACAAACCCTTGCCACAACCGAACTTCGTAGCCGTCAAGCCCAACTCGTCCCTAACGACCCACAACAGTGGCATATCAGGGTCAATATCCAAACTAACGGGTTTATTATTTATTTTAAAATCTATTTTCATATCTGAATTGATTTTGAAATACAAAGATAAAAAAGATAACAGGGTTTAAGTAAAAATCAGTCAAAAATATGAGCGCGTTTCGCGCCATCAAGCTGAAAGCATGACTGAGGGGGTGCGTCATTTCGCTCAAAGTCAAACATTGAATAGATATTTTCGTAAAAAAAATTGCACCCGCGCAAAAAAAAAGTTAGTTTAGTATATATTTTTATGCTTTTTACTTAACAATGTCTCGTCCATTAAATTATATCCGCTTTTGATTTTTCAAGCACACCGACTATACAAAGGTTTTGCATTTTTAAATTAAAAATCCTCTTGACATGAAGATTATTCTATACTTAAAAAAGCCTTTATGTGGCCTCATGCTCACTGTCATTAGCGGGCTATTCCAGACGGCACAAGCACAACAGAAAACAGAGAAAGTGGATAAAATTTATAAAAATGATACCACCATTTTATCTGTAAAAGTAGTGACAACAAATGGAGCTACTATTCAATACAAATCTTATTTCGTATCAAAAAATACGACAGTTTTTAATATACCTAAAACTGAGGTGGACAAAATTGTTTTTAGAGATGGTAGAATGGAATATTATGGTGGTCAAGCATTGGAATATCGTTCCAGAGCCGAATATCAAAATGCCGATTTAATTTTGCAAAAAGACAGTACAAACTTATCAGTAAAAGTGATAGATACCAAAGGCGATAGTATTCGCTACAAAGCCTACTTTAAAGGTGCAAGCAAACAAATTTTTACTATGTCTAAAAAGAACGTGCAGAAAATTGAATATAAAAATGGTTCGATTGACTATTTCACAGAAGCGGCTATGGCAAGTGTCCGACAACTGAACCAAGAAAGAGAAAATAAGGCGCAAGCTCTCAAACAGAAATTAGATAGCCTTAATACTTTACTAAATAAAAAGAAGAATATCATTAAAGTGTCCCCCTTAACTAATATTGTGGGTTATACAACGTTCGCCTATGAGCGCAGCCTTTTTGAAAGACAAAGTGTAGAAGTAAAGCTGGGTATTATTGGTATGGGTCAAATTAATGAAAAAGATATTCCACAAGAGGGATATTTTGGCTCCTTGGGGTATAAATTCTTCCTTACCCCTTCCAATTTGTCTAATAAATCAACCAAACCGCGCCATATCTTACATGGTATGTATTTTCGACCAGAAATAGCCATAGGGCGTTATCAGCATTTATATACCCACGAAACATACATTGGTGGTAAGGCTAAACCAGAAATTCGGCAAGAAGCCCATAAAGTCACCTATAATTGTCTGGTTTTCAATATGGGCAAACAGTGGGTAACCAACCCTCTTGTTTTGGATTTTTTTATAGGCTTAGGTTTGGGCAATTATACACAAACAGAAGCCAGTGTGGGCATTATTGATAGAACACGATATGCCTACCGTATGGATATCAGCGGGGCGAAAGGTAGTGCTAATGTAAAATTTAAGTTAGGTATGTATATTGGCTTTCTTTGGTAATGTCAGATTTTTTAAACGGGAACCCTATAATATTCTGACAATTAATTATTTAATTTAAAAGTTTGACAAATGAAAAATCTAATATTGATAGTGTTATTTTTTTTATGCCTTTCGGTATCCTCTTGTTTTTTCCTTGACTGTGAATGTTGCGGTTGTGAAGGCGGTATCTTTGAAGCGCAGGTGGCTGTTGTGGATATGGACAATAAACCAATAAAAGATATTGCTGTTGGGAGTAAGTGGCAATATAGCTTAACAATCAGCCGCGTTTCAACCAACGAGCAAGGTCAAGCCGCCTTTAAAATAAACTGGGGACCTGACGTGAGCACTTCTTTGACCTTAGCAGCAACCGACGGAGCAGGGTATAAAGCCGTTAATTATTTGGAAGGTCCTTATCGATACACCCCTGAGCATAAAGTTATTACGTTTATTGATACGATAAAAATGGACGTTTTAAGACCGATTTCTATTCGACTTTCAACCAAACGAACTGATGTCAAAAATGTAGCTCTTTTTGTAGAAAGAAATGATTATCCATACCTTACCTCACAATATAAAAAAGTTGAAAGGCGCAGTTTTATAACTTTAAATAACGCAACCAATACCCCACAATTGGATACCACAATACAAGTGAATGTTTATTCAAAAGCAAGTTTTAATATTTATGGTCGGTTAAGTTTTAAAAATGCCCCCGTAGATAGTAGCTACGGCATATTCGTACCAGACTATGCTAATCGAGATTCCGTTTTTTTGTTGGCGTTTTAAATAAAACGCTTTATATTTGCACAAATATTTTAAAAACCTAAAAATAACGAGGGAGCAATGTCTCAACAATCGCCCATTATATGCCGTCCATTGATTATTCACCGATACCATCTGTGAAACGGCAACCTATTTTCTACATGAAAAACGCCTTACTGATGGACAATCGGTAAGGCGTTTTTAGTTTTTTAATTCAAGCAATTAAAACATTTTAATAATGAAAAATAATAATCTATTAATCATTTTATTATTGTTAATCATTTTTTCAATTGGGTGTAAAAAAAATGTCATTAGTCCAATAGAAAGTGAGTGCTTATATATTGAAAGAGATACTACTGGGCTGAAGGGAATACCACCAGTGAAGTATTACTACAATACAGAAAAAAAATTAAAAGCAAGACTTAATTGGGATGCAAGTACACCAATTTTGGATAGTATTGTTTATCTCACCAATGGTAATACACTAACAATGTCTTATTATATAGCCAATTTCAAGAGTAAAGATGAATGGCCAACAAGATTTACTATATATCATAAAAAAATAGAGTATATACACGAAAATAATAAAATTGCGAAAATCAATTATTCATATTTCCATGAATCGCGTAAAGTAGATATACCAACATCAAGTGATTCCATGGTATATGAAGGCGATAAATTGTCCAAAATTTATAAAACTGGACGAATTCAAATTCCCAATTCAAGAGAAATTATCGGAAAACAGATTTACGAGTTGGCATATACCAATAACAACGTAAAATCAATTATAAGCCGAATCGTTGATGATACAGAAGGGTTAATAGGTGGTGATACAACACAATACCATACATTTACGAACCTAAAAAATCCTTATAAAAAATTGTCCTATATCAATGATATGTTTTTAATATCTATTTCTGAAAATATGCCGTCAAGTAGTTCTAATAGCTATTATTACAAATTTCAAAACGGTAGCTTTTCATTTGGGTCTTCTAATTGGTCGGGTATTCTTACAGATAATGGGAAAGGGTATCCAAAGGAAATAGGTGTTTATAAATGTGATTAACTATTTGATTATCAATTTTTTACAAAAAATATTGAGGGGTCGTCAATGAAATTTTTAAATCTACTATTTATTCTCATTACAATAAATCTCAACGCCCAACAAAGCCGCTTTAAAGAAGGCGAAACCGTAAATGTATGGGCAGCATCGGGCTCAAATATGCGCGATAAACCCGATGCAAAAGCAACGAAATTAGCGACTATTCCCAACGGTGCAAAAGTGACCGTGCAAGCCAATATTGGTGTCAAAATCCCTTTTGAAGTAGAAGAATTTAAAGGTTTTGTGGTAAAAGGCTATTGGTTGCTGGTAAAATATGGGAATACTGAGGGGTTTGTTTTTGATGGATTTTTGTCGAGATTGCCTGCGGTTACTAAAAATGATACGCTTGGTATAGAAGAATATTTCGATAAAAATATAGGCAAAATAGGCGGTAAATATGAAGTCCGTTTCAGAGAAGAAGGCGCGGATAGTATGCGTTATGCAAAGCCAAATGAAAAATATAATTTAGATAAGTACGATGAATTGGGCTTCAAGCAAAAGTACAAAAACGGTGTTGTCCTATCTTATAGCATGGGCGAAGGTGGTGGTGGGTACAATATTGAATTACCAAACGGAACTCTTTATGAAGGCTATTATTTGATAAAAGAGTTTTTCTACAGTAAAGAAAGCGATATTATTTCTTTTGATAAAAAAGAAAAAAGTGTCAATATAGCTCCCAAAGAAGAAGGTGCGGGTTGTTATTATGATGTTAAGCAAGTTGGAAACAAAATAGTGATTGATGGAGGGTGTGGTTGTTGATAGTTTTTTTATTCGTAAATCACATCAAGACACTACGTGTCTAATTGATATTGGGACTGAAGTTTCTGTTATAAACATTTTGACCCTACGTGTCATTCGTGACTGTCCAAATAATTGCGGCACGGCTACTTTGAGGGATTGATAATCAATGAGTTAGTTCAGCCGTACCACAGTTTCATGAACATTCTCAGTCATTGTGAATTTGATAGAAATAAGTATTTTTCAATTTGAGGTATGGCTGACCCGGAGGGTCAAAATGTTTATAACAAGCATAACCCTCGCTTTTCGGATAGACACTTAGTGTCTCAATGTAAATCAATAGGTAAATATATTTTATAACTTTAAAATGAGAAACTATGGCAAACACGTATAGTCAAATTTATATTCAAACGGTTTTTGTCGTACAAGATAGAGATTGTTTGTTACAAAAAGAATGGCGGAGCGAACTCTACCAATATATAACAGGTATTGTTCAAAACAGAGGACATAAACTCATACAAATAGGCGGTGTTGCTGACCATGTTCACCTATTTGTAGGCTTAAAACCCGCCGAAGCCGTTGCCGATTTGATGAAATGGGTCAAAAGTGACTCTTCAGAATGGATAAATGAGCGCCATTTTTTGAGGCATAAGTTTCAATGGCAAGTTGGGTATGGGGCATTTTCTTATGGTCATTCTCAAATCAATGATGTGTGTAAATATATTCAAAACCAAGAAGCACACCATAAAAAACGCTCTTTCATGGAAGAATACCTTGATTTTTTAGAAAAATTTGAAGTGCCGTATGATGAACGGTATATCTTTAAACCTGTGCTTTGAGCGTGTGCCGATACTACGTATCGAAGGGAAATTAGGGGGTGATAGCGTGGTTATAAACATGTTGAGCCTACGGCTCATTAAGTATGTGCGACGTGCGAGAGTTTTTATGTCCATAGCTCTAACTAAGCTTTTTATACCGATATTACGTATCGAAAGTAAAAGATAAAGGTAATCTTGGTTATAAACATATTGAGCCTATCGGCTCATTAGGTTTGTGCGACCAGAGTTTATATGATTATAGCTCTGACTAAGCCTTACATGCCGATACTACGTATCGAAAGCAAAAGATAGAGGTAATAGTGGTTATAAACATGTTGAGCCTACGGCTCATTAAGTATGTGCATTTTGCTTTGACCCGTTAGGGTCAATATGTTTATAACAGTCCTTATATTCCCACATTGCCTTCGATACGTAGTATCGGGATGTGATAAATGATATTTTCGGCCCAAAATACTGAGGGGGATAGCTTATTTTACGATGTTTAATAGCGATGGTGCGGGTGGTTATGTAGTGGCTTTTTTGTTTAATGATAGAAAACTTCAACAGCATTATGTTTTTTATGGGTTTTAAAATATTGATAATCACGTAAATATAAAAAATCAGAACATGAATAAAGTAAAGTTAGTTTTCAAAATAATATTGTTCTTATGTCTAACACAAGTCTGTGTAGGTCAAAAAACATACTCTATATCAGGACAGGTTATTTCTGAAATTAGCAAAAAACCATTGATTTATTCTACGTCAATAAAAATTAATATCAAAGGAGATACATCGAAAACGGTTTTTCTTGATGAAAACGGGCTTTTTAAAATATTAAATATAACCTCTGGCGATTACACTTTAATAATGCAAACACCAGATGAGGCGGGCAATTATTCTTATATCAGAAAAGATACTGTACTAAGTATTAATGAAAAAAATAAAAATTTAATTTGGATATTGGATTGCTCGTATTGTGAATGTCGAAATTTTGATAAAGAAGGTGCTTTAAATGATATTAGAAATGGAAAAATAAAACTTGTACTCTGTGGGGGTATATCTCCATTATTCTATAAAAATCAAGAAGAAGATGAAAAAAAATATGGCTTTACGTATTATGAATTTGGCTGTTTGCCAATTGAAGATGAATGTATAGAGGCTTATAACGATGTTATTTTTGATTATTTGGATAAAAAATTTGGAAACAAATGGAGATTTGAAGTTAGAAAAGATGTTTTAGGGCTTAGAAAATAAAATATTAAAAATCAATAAGTTATATAAATTATGTACAAAGAATACAAAGGTTTAAACCTCCCAGAGATAGACAAAGAAATTCTCGCATTTTGGGACACAGAAAAGATTTTTGAAAAATCTTACGAGCAGCGTGACCCGCAAAACGCCTTCGTGTTTTACGAAGGTCCCCCTTCTGCCAATGGATTGCCGGGCATTCACCACGTGATGGCACGCACCATAAAGGATATTTTCTGCCGTTTTCAAACGCTGAATGGAAAGCGGGTGGAGCGCAAAGGCGGGTGGGATACGCACGGTCTGCCTATCGAATTGGCAGTAGAAAAAGAATTGGGTATCACAAAAGAAGACATCGGTAAAAAGATTTCGGTGGATGATTACAACCACAAATGCCGTGAAACTGTGATGCGTTTCAAAGACCGTTGGGATGCTGTCACCGTTGAATCGGGCTATTGGGTAGATTTGGACAATCCCTACGTCACCTACGAAAATGAGTATATCGAAACTGTGTGGTATCTCCTAAAACGCCTGTATGATAAAGGATTTTTGTATAAAGGTTATACCATTCAGCCTTATTCCCCTGCGGCGGGTACGGGTTTGAGTTCGCATGAGTTGAATATGCCCGGTACATATAAAGATGTGACGGATACAACTGTAGTGGCGATGTTTAAAGTAGTACGGAATGCTGCTTCACAGTTCTTATTTGACGATGAAAACGAAGATGTCCGCATCCTCGCTTGGACAACAACCCCCTGGACTTTGCCCTCAAATACTGCCTTAACCGTAGGCGCAAACATTGATTATGTAAAAATAAAGACTAAAAACCCTTATACACATGCAGATGTAAGTGTGATTTTAGCTTTGGCTTTGGTATCAAAATGGTTTGGCGGTAAAAATCAGCCAACTATCGAAGCCCAAAGTGCGCCTTTTAAGGGTGGAATATTGAACGATAGTGAAATCCCGACTCAATCGGGACTGAGGGGGGTATCTTATGAGCAATTATTAGATTTTGGAAATGAAATCCAACCTTTGAATGGCAAAACCGATGCTTTCAAGGTAATAACAGATAATTTTGTTACCACCGAAGATGGTACGGGCGTGGTGCATACTGCCCCAAGTTTTGGTGCAGAAGACCGCAAGGCAGCCGCAGCACACGGCATCGGCGACCTAACCCTTGTGGATAAACAAGGAAAGTTTGTGGATAACGTAGGTGAATTTAGTGGACGGTATGTTAAAAACTACAAAGATGATGTGGATTACGTGGATGTAAATGTGGATATCGCTGTAAAATTGAAGCTGGAAGGCTATGCTTTCAATGTGCAAAAATACGTTCACCCTTACCCGCATTGTTGGCGCACGGATAAACCGATTTTGTATTATCCTTTGGATTCGTGGTTTATTGCAGCATCAAAAGCCAAAGAGCGCATGTTTGAACTCAATAAAACCATCAACTGGAAACCCGCAGCTACGGGCGAAGGGCGTTTTGGAAAATGGTTGGAAAACTTGCAAGATTGGAATTTGAGTCGCAGCCGCTATTGGGGTATTCCGCTACCAATTTGGCGCAACCGTGACCCTGAAATGCCATCAGAAAAAATGATTGGTTCACTGCCCGAGTTGAAAGCGGAAATTGAAAAAGCGAATACAATTTTAGGCTTAAATCAAACTGTTCCAAAGGATTTGCACCGTCCGTATATTGATGAAATCATCCTCGTTTCTGATGATGGTGAAAAGCTCTATCGGGAATTGGATTTGATAGATGTCTGGTTTGACAGTGGTTCAATGCCGTATGCACAATGGGGTTTGGACTATGAAAAACTCGCAAAAGGCGATGATAAACCGTTTAAAACACCTTTTGAAGTGTCTTATCCTGCCGATTTTATAGCCGAAGGCGTTGACCAAACAAGGGGTTGGTTTTACACGCTTCACGCTATTGCAGTGATGGTGTATGACAGTGTGGCGTTTAAAAATGTGGTATCAAACGGTCTGGTTTTGGATAAAAACGGCAATAAAATGTCCAAACGTTTGGGAAATGCTGCCGACCCATTTGAAACCCTTGCCAAATATGGTGCAGATGCCACCCGTTGGTACATGATTTCAAACGCCCAACCGTGGGACAATCTGAAATTTGACCTCGAGGGCATTACCGAAGTGCGGAATAAATTTTTCGGTACGCTCTACAATACCTACAATTTCTTTGCGATGTACGCCAATGTGGACGGTTTTCAACAAGATGAAATGAACCAAACGCCCGTAGCAAACCGCATCGAATTGGATAAATGGGTACTCTCAAAATTGCACAGCCTTGTGGGTGAAGTGACGGATTTTTATGCCACGTATGAACCCACGCAAGCTGCCCGTGCCATTGAAAAATTTGTGGACAACGATTTTTCAAACTGGTATGTGCGCCTAAGTCGCCGCCGTTTTTGGAAAGGTGAAATGTCAGAAGATAAAAAAGCGGCTTACGAAACCATGTATCAATGTCTAATGGTTGTTGCTCAATTGGCATCACCTATTGCACCGTTTTTTACCGACTGGTTATCCCGCAATTTGACGGACAATATCCGTGAAAAAGCGGTTGCCAATAATACGCCTTTGCGACACCCCTCAGTACATTTATCAGATTTGACAATATCAGATAAAAAATTGATTAACAAGGAGTTAGAGCAACGCATGGATTATGCCCAACGCATTTCAAGCCTTATTTTAAGTCTGCGTAAAAAAGCGAAAATACGGGTGCGTCAGCCGCTACAAAAAGCGATGTTGCCAATATTAGATGCCAATTTTATCCAACAAGTAGAAGGGGTAAAAGACTTGATTTTAGCTGAAACAAATGTCAAAACCTTTGAGTATATCACGGATACTTCGGGTGTGGTGAAAAAGCGCATCAAGCCCAATTTCAAAACTTTGGGTAAAACATTGGGTGCAAATATGAAATTCGCCCAAACCGCCATCGAAGCTTTGACGCAAGATGATATTGCTAAAATTGAAAAGGATAAAACATTCAATCTCACTATCAATGGTGAAAATTACCCCCTCAGTATTGAGGACTTTTTAATCACTTCGGAGGACATTCCGGGCTGGGAAGTTGCCAACGATGGCGATATAACGGTGGCATTGGACATTAGCTTAAACGACGAATTGCTCGCCGAAGGCACAGCCCGAGATTTGGTGAATAAAATTCAAAATATCCGCAAGGACAAGGATTTTGACATCACCGACCGCATCAATGTTACCATTGAAAATCATGCTGCGATATTAGAAGCTGTCACGAAATTTCAAGACTATATCAAAAGCGAAGTGTTAGCGGATTCTCTTGTTTTAGCGGAGTCTGTTGCAGTTGAAAAAACGGAGTTAAATGATGAGGTGAGTTTGGGGATTGCGGTGCGTTTGAATTAATATTTCAAATTTTACATAAAAAGCACCCTTTCAGCTTGAAAATACTGAGGGGGTGTTTTAGTTTTGTTTAAAAAGTGTATTTTTACAAAAAATAGAGATAAATGAGAATAGCATCTTTAAAACTACAGAATTTCAAGCGTTTTACGGATTTAGAGATAAAGAATATACCTAATGCAGCAAAGTTGGTGTCGCTGATTGGGGCTAATGGTAGTGGGAAGTCAAGTATTTTTGATGCTTTTGAATGGATGCGTAGGTCAGGGCAATTTCAAAATAGTAAAATAGATTTGAATACCCAGTATTTTAAGAAGAATATCAAGCAGAATATTACGAGTAGTTTAAAAACAACCAACGGTAAAATTTTTTCATGGAAAGGAGCCGATAGTAAAGGCAAAGCTCTTCCTGTTGATTTTTTTTATGGTCGTCCAAGTTTACGGATTGTTCCAACTATTGCAAATGTGCGTTACGATGAAAATGTCATCAGATTTAATACAGATGCCCCTAATCGGTTTATAGAATTTGACGATAAATTTAATCTTGATGTGTCTAAATATACGAATGATATCAATAAAGCTATCAGAGAGCCTATTTTTGCTGGTAAACAAGCCGATACTATTCAAATTTTCAGAAACGCTATTTTGCCTTTTAATGAAGCCTTGGAGCGCATTTTTGGAACAGACCCAAGCACTACTATTCGACTTGTGCAATTTGAAGATGCTTCACCAGAACAACCAACAAAATTGCTTTTTCAAAAAGGTGATTCTCGTGTCAATTATGATTTATTAGGGCATGGTGAAAAACAAGTTGTTGTTATTCTACTTAATTTTGTTATCCGCCTTCCCTATTTTCAAGATACTGTTTATTATATAGATGAAATGGACGGACATCTGAATACAACTTTGCAATATGCTTTATTAAAAGAAATCACAGAAAACTGGATACCTGAAAACTGCCAATTATGGACAGCCTCGCATTCTTTGGGATTCATTGAATATGCCAAGGATACAGACCATTCAGCCATATTAGACTTTGATAATCTAGATTTTGATGAAACTCAAATATTAGAACCCTTAACTAAACAGTGGGATGAAATATTTGAAATAGCGATACCTCGTGCGTCATTAGCAAAAATTTTAGGTAATCGGAAGGTCGTTTTATGCGAAAATAAAAATTATGAGTTGTACAGCCTAATGGGGCTTGATGATTTTATTTTCACAGATGTTCAAAATTCAAACTCTGTTTTTTTGAAAATTAAAAGAGATAAAACATTAGTTGGTTTACGGGATAGGGATTTTTTAACAGATGGTGAAATACAAAACCTGAACTGGTTGCGTAATAAAATATTGATAAAAAGCGTTTTAAATATTGTAAAATAACGACTTTAGGTATTTAAATTTTTATAAATGGCTGATTATAAA
>JAYVKQ010000710.1:0-8975 GCA_043768285.1 Saprospiraceae bacterium
TAACTTTGTAACTTTGTAACTTTGTAATTTTTACGGTATCAAAATCTTAGTCATCATTTTGCTTTTGCCTGTCATTACAGTAGCGACATATAAGCCCGAAGGCAAGCCTGCCAAATCTAAAGGCATCATATTTGCGCCTTTTGCGAACTCTTGATTGCTTTCTATCAACGTCTGCCCTTGCAAGTTACTCAACGTAACATAAGCAAATCCGCGCTCTGGCATTGAGAAAGCAACCGTTGTTTGCGCAGTGGCGGGGTTCGGATATGCTGTCAAAATTTCACTTGAAAGAGTAGTTATTCTATTATTATTGTTATTAAAAGCTACGTTTTCAAGACTAAGTTCAAACGTTTTTGCTTGCTTTGTTTTATTATTTAAAGTGAAAACGATATGCGTAATATCATTGGCTTTCAACTTTTCGCTCGTTCCGTTAGAGAAAATACTGAGGGGGAGGTTGTATTGTTGATTTTCATCAAAAAGGCTGATTTCTGCACGATATTGTTTCGACCAATCTTTGATACTTTCTTTTACTAACACAATTTCAGCAACACCTTCGCCAGCACCTTTGAATGATAAAGTCGAATAGGCAGATATATCAGCCGCTTTACCCGCAGGGCGCAATGAACGGAATAACGATACATAATCACTCGTTATAGCTTTTACTATTGGACTGCGCTCAACAGTAAAAATGTTATTGCCCGTAGCTGGCACACCTGCTTGGACTTGATATTTTTCAATAGTCGTCACTTTTTTATCATACTCCAAACCCCAAGCACCATCTGCAAAATATAGAGCATCGAAGTCCGTTGATTTATCATTGCGCACTGTGAAACCCATATCGAAAATGCTACCGACATATACCTCAATCGTTTCATCCAAAGCACCCGAAAGTGATATTTGTTTTGTTATATCTGTCCGCCCGCCTGTTTCTGTATTGGCTGCATTGCCTTTGATAGTCAATGATTTAGCATTTAAGGGATTACGAATGGCTAAGGTTAATATGCCATTATCATATGTCCCTTTTTTAACAAAAACCTGAGGCACAACAGCGTTACCCAAACTTGTAAGTGTATGCGTTGCTTTGAATTTTTCTAATATTTCCTCTGCTACACGTTGGCTCAAATGCGGTGCATCTGCCCAAACTTGATAGTTCCAATAGCCATCAGCGGAAGGATATTCTTCAGTTGACCAACGGCTTACAACATTAGCGGTTGTTGCACTAGTTTTATGGATTGAAAAATTAATAGCATATTCAAAATTGCCATCTTCGCGTTGTAAGGTAGAACGCACAAAAGGCATACTGTCTATCAAAATAGTTTCAGCACCCAAAAGAGTAGAACCCGTCAAACGGTCACAGATAACTTTAGTGTGGTCATATACTTTGTCAGCTGTTTTAGTCGTCAAAACGGCTGCTCTACGCTCATTCGTCACGCCGTCAAAATAATCAACGGACAATACTTTTTGCGCATTTGTCACCCCTATCAAATCCTTTGGTGAACTGATAAACGCTTTGATACCGGGTTCATAAAACGGGGCATCTGGTAGATACTGCTCCAATTCTACATCATTTCGTACAGCCAAATTGCCTTTTGGAGCCGTGAATGCTTGCATATTGTCTGAATTGTCGTAGGATACTGAGGGGGTCTTGGCGCGTTGGAAGTTGCGACCAGCAATAGCATTAGCTAAACAACCATCACTCTCCAAACCACCGTTATTGCCCGAACTTGTACCACCGCTACCCGTTCCAACCGTAGGCGGGCAAGTCGTACAAACAATGACAGGATTAGCCGTAGTATAGAAAATAGCATCGTTAAAATCATTATCAACCCCACTACTGCTTCTATCCAAATCTTCGTAACCAATGATTGCTTTACCTGATTGGTCTCTCAATAAGACGCTGTGCTTCTTATGTTTTTTATTTTTTTCAGGATTGAACGCAGGATTTGAATAATATAGGGCATTGCCATTTGTCACACTTCCACCTTGAAACCCATTAGCTATCAATACAAAACCGATACCCGTATTGGCTGGAAAACGACCCAATAATACCTTACTACCTTTTGGCAAAATATTATTTTCTAAAGACATATTGGGAAATGCTATGGTCAAATTAGTCGGCTTCGTCGTTGGTGGTTGCGCCAAGTTGTAGGTATAAAAAGCTAATGTATTTTGATATCCTGCGCCTTCATCCACAAAAGTTACCCATACATCTGATTGCTGTGTTACAACTATATCTGTCACCACATTATCTGTCAGATATTCTGGATGGTATGTCGGTACGGGATAGTATTCTGGCAATGATAAGCGGATGCGTTGTGCCAAATCGGGCGCAATAACATCAGGCGTTGTCAGATAATTGGGTGCGCCACTCGCACTGAATGAACCCAAGTAGCTATATGTTTGCGCCACAAGTGATTGAGCGCATAAAAGGGGAATAGCAATTAAAGTTTTGATAAAATGTAATTTGCTTTGCATAGTTATACTTGAGTTGTTTTAGTTGAACAATTGTAGTATGAGTTGTCAATCATTAGTCAAAACTACTACCATTCAAAAGGGTAACTACGCTGTATATCACGCCTTCGTGACGGTGCTATTGTGTCACATTAAAATAAATAATTGCACATAAAAATATGGCTATCAGTTTTTATAAATTTTATTTTTAATGCGAAAACAGGTGCTTTTGTCATCACTGAACGCAGTCATCAGTTTTTATCTTTTTAGGGGTAATTCAGGTAAATAGCATTATAAAAATGATGTAAAAACTTAGCTTGCCACTAATTATACTAATTTTCACTAATGGTATGTGTGATTTATAGAAAAATATTAGTGAAAGTTAGTGTAATTAGTGGCTGATTAAGTTTTTACAAAATGATTTTAATTCATAAACACTTAGTTGCTTTAAATGCTCTTTTTGTATGCCTTCCCTTAACTTGTGTGTATATATTAGTGTCTTATTCGATAATTGATGTGCAGACATAAAAAAAATCAGATGTCACAGGACACCTGATTTTTTTTAATTGCCAATATAAAAAACGAGATATTGAAGCGGCGAAATCAAGTCTAATGTCGTCTATTAACCTCAAAATACTGAGGGGGTCACTTTGCTGCCAACTTCTCTACTTTTTCCCAAACCCTAAACGTATTTTTATAGCATATCTTTTCAATATCCTTTTCAGAATAGCCCTTTTTAAGCAATTTATAAATCAAATTGGGATAATTTGATACATCTTTCATGCCTTCGGGAAGTGTATCACCCACGCCATCGAAATCTGAACCAAAGCCCACATGATTGATACCGACTAATTTGACAACGTGGTCAATATGCTCTACCAAACGGTCTAAACTCGCAAGCTGCACAGGGTTTTCTTTTTCATAGGCTTCTTCTTTGGCGTTATATTCTTTTGAGCTGGGTGTCACATTGTTCTCCTTTGCCCAAGATGCCATATAGGCGCGTTGCTTCATAAAACCCATAGCAGTGGCACTATCCAAAAACATTGAGCCAAAATTTATTTGCACAACACCGCCATTTTTAGCAATGTCTTTAATCAAATTGTCGGGCAAATTGCGGATAAAACCTGGCGTAAAAGCACGACAACTGGAGTGAGACGCTATCACAGGAGCTTTCGTTATTTGCAAAACCTGCTCAATCGTTTTATCCGATACGTGCGATACATCAATCATAATCCCGCAACGGTTCATTTCTTCAACCACTTGTTTCCCAAATGGACTTAAACCATTCCATTTATTATTCAAACTATATGACGCATCGCAAATACCATTGTCCTCCGCATGAGTAAGGGTGATGTAGCGAATACCACGCTGCGCAAAATAGGCGACATTTTTAATATCATCTTCAATCGGCGAACCATTTTCCATGCCCATTGGGAACGAAATCAAACCTTTTTTAAAATTCTCTTTTACGTCCTTAGTGGATTTGGCGACAGCAAATTTTTCAGGATTTTTTTTAGTCAAACCCTCGACCATATCAATCAAAGTATCCGCCATGCGCTTAGATGCCCCTTTCGTTTTTTGATAAGAAGACGGCACATATATAGACATAAACGGTGCAGATAAGCCCCCTTGTTTGGCACGCACATAGTCAAAATCGCCCTTCACGGTACGGACAGATATGTCCTCCATTTTGCCATGCAATCGCCAAGGAATATCCACATGGCTATCTACAATAATGAAACGGTGGGCGAGTGCATCGGCTTTTTTGCGTAGGGCTGCGTCATCGGTTTGGGCGCAGAGTGCTGTGAAAATGAAGCAAAAGAATAGGAGAAGTGTATTTTTCATAATGATGATTTTTATTTTGACAAATATAGCATTTTTTTGATTTCTGCCTACCCCCTCAGTATTTTAAAAGCAATTTTTGCATTTTAATATAATTGGTGTTTAAACAGTGAAGCAAATATTAATTGGTTTTTTAATAATAAGCAAAAATATAAAACTGTTAATTAACATATAATAAAATAATTATTTTAAAAATAAAGTTAAAAATATTTTGTACTTCAAATTATTGTTAAGACCTTTGTGAAGCAATATAACATAAATCATTAGGATGTAGGGATTTAACTTCTCCTTCTCCTTCTCCTTCTCCTTCTCCTTCTCCTTCGTAGAAGGAAAAATAAAATCTTGACAAACAACTGATATTACTCAACACTTTAAATATTTATTAATGACAAATTCTCAAAAACGTATTCCGTCTTGCATATATAGTCTTGATATGCGTCACCAAACTTGATATTGTAAATAGCATCACAATATATGCGCTCTTGATTTATGAATGAATGGTATCTTCATTTATAGTGATACGGCACATTAAAGCGAAAAAAAATCCCACAGTTCTCGCGAAACTGTAGGACGGTATTGCTTTGCTCCCTCATGCACGCATGAGAAGAAACAAATTTTGTTCAACACAAAATTAGGCTAATAAACCTAATTTACAAATTCTTTTTCAATTATGAAAAAAATTCTAATTGGCATTGTTTTCTTTCTATTCCTTTTTCAAGGAATTACATTTAGTCAAACACAAGAACTGATTAAAGTTGTTCGACGACCAACAACTTTTATCAACGACGACATGAAGAAAAAAGTGCAAAAAATCGACCAATTTGCTTTTGCTAAAAAAGTAACCTATGTTGAGTTTGGAAATATCGCTAAAATTCAACAGAAGGGAAAGTTATCATTTGCAATTCCCTACGAGCCTAAGCGCATATCGGCAATAATGCGCAGAGTTGAGTTCAAAGATGAGAACAATTACAATGCATTCGCTATTTTAGGAGAAGACCAAGGTCAAGGCGAAATGACGCTAATACGTGAAAAAGGTGTTGTTTATGGCAATATCAATTACGATGGCGAGTCCTATCGTATTTATGGCGTAAATGCTTCTTTAAGTGCCATTATTAAAATGGATAAAGACAAAATGGGTAAAGGCGATTGCGAAGAGCCTACTGGTAGTCGTCCTTCTAATTTCAATGGCGTTCCTGAAAACCCAATAGCAGCCCGAATTAATCCTTGCGCTGATAATATCACTCGGGTGCTTATATTATTTACACCTGCCGCACAAACTGAAGACCCAAATATTCAACAAACTATCAATTTGGCGGTAGCTAATTTCAACTCTGCAGTCGCTACGAGCAGTATCAATGAACAAAAAGCGTTTTTACAGATAGCAGGTACACAACTTTTTTCGTTTACGGAAATGCCTTCAAACATTAAGGACGATGTAGAAGCTCTTTCTATAAATTCAAATGCTATTGCAGCAAGAAATGCAGCTTTGGCGGATATTGTTGTCTTATTTACTGCACAAGGGTATTCTAACCTTCCTCCATCTGGGTCTAATGCATTAGGTCGTGTAAGGCAGATTGATGCCGAAGCTGATAGTGCTTATGCCATAGTAGAGACATCCAGTGCTGTCGCAAGAAATACTTTTGCACATGAAGTTGGTCATTTATTTGGTGGTGGACATGAGTCGCCAACAGTTGACCCAAGAATTTTATCTTATTCACACGGTAGAAGATTTGAGCGGAGGTATGGTTTATTCTTCAAGAAGAGATATGCTACTTTAATGCATACACGTCCAGACGGGTCAAATTTTGACCGTGTATTAGCTTTTGCAAACCCAAATGCCACTTTCGATGGTGTAACGACTGGTGATGCTTCTTGTTGTAATGTAGCAAGGCGCATTAGAGAAACAGCACCGCGCATCGCAGGTTATAGAACCAATCCAAGCATACTGTCGGGAGGGATTTTAGGAACAAATAATATTTATGACTATGGTGTGTACTCCTACGAACCCGATGTAACCTGCGGCAGTGCTCCTTATACCTATAGTTGGGAAATGACCTTAGATGGGTTTAATTTTACATCGTTAAGTTCAAATTCTGATGGCATTGCAGATTTAGATGTTTACCCATCATCGCCTATTGCTCAAGCATATGAGGTTACATTTAGGCTTGTCATTACATCGGCTGATAATCAACAAGTTACTGTTTTCAGAACTATTGAAATTAACTTGAATAACAACCCAGTCCTAAAAGGTGATAAGAATAATACAAGTCCCTTTTTTGCTGAAAAACATTCTGATGTTACAATAAGCGAAGTTTATCCAAATCCTGTTCAAAACATAATGTCTTTTGACTTTTATTTGCCAAAAGAAGGTGAAACACAAATAACATTAACAAACCTTCTGGGCGAGACAGTTCTTACTTTAGAAAAGTCAAAACTATCCAATGGATATTATAACCGCAAAATAGATACACAAAACTTGGCAAATGGCGTGTATATACTTAACCTAAAATCTGGAGAAGTTAATATCTCTAAAAAAGTTACTATTAGTCATTAAGACAATAGGTCTTTGTGAAAGCATATTGAAATAATGTATTGCTTCAATATTGTATATAATTAAGTGGGCGTTCAGTTTTACTTTGAACGCCTACTTCTTTTTTATTAATGCCACTATAAATTTGACAAAAATGAAAAAAAAATCCTATTACTTTTTATGCATTTTCTTAGTTATTTTAAGTTCTTGCAGTAAGTGTAAAGAAGGTATAGACCCCTATGCGGGGGATATTGACTTTATGGAAATGAATGGTAAACCGTGGAAAAGATTTGATGGCTGGAAAACTAAAGTGTATGCGGGTAGTCCCATTTCAGCTTATAAATGTTATCCTAAAGATAATCCCGATAGTCTATTCCAATTCTCTATTTATTATGACAACGAAGGTGATGAAAATAGAGAAACCATAATTTTAGCTCACTTGAGACCTCGGTTAGGTATCCAAAAAATATTTAAAACAGATTATATTCGAGACAGTGTAGGATGCCCTCGATTTTATATTCCCATGGGTGCAATGTATTTATCCGCCGAAGATGGTGATGTACAGGTAGGTGTATATAATGTGGATGAAAATGCTAATAACTTCATCAATATCACATCATTTGATACATACTCAGGTGAAATGAAAGGTATATTTGAGTTGAATTTGATAGTTAGTAGCCGTGCTAATTATTTGAAACTGTTATATCCCGATACGATACGGTTTAAAAATGGACAATTCAAAACGGTGTTTGTAAGAACTAAATAAATACATCCTATCAAACACAACAGGCTTCATGTAGAAATGAAGCCTGTTGTATTAATTTTTTTGACAATAGATTTGTTGTTAAAATATTTTGACAATAAAATTATAGCTAAAACTGATAGTCCCTTACTTGTAGTGGCACATTAATCCTCCTTTTCTAAGCTACACCTCAGTATTTTCGGCATTTTTAGGCATATACAAAGCCAAAGTCTCCTCCAACCGTTTCTGAATTTTATACCGCAAACGGGCAGGCTGCAACACCTCAACTTTTTCACCAAAGCCCAGAAACTCGCGTTCTAATTCAAAATTCCAAATGACATTTAGACTGAAAACAGTACCATTGTCGCGTTCTTCTTCTATTTGCTGTGAGCCGTGAATGGGCTTTGTGATAATATAGGGAGCCGCTTCTGTGTGGGCAAAAAACACGATTTTGACGGGGCGCAGACCCGCGTTTTTCGTTACGCCTACGAGGTCGTCAAAAAAGGACGCATCGAGTACCCCCTCAGTATTGGGCGCATTTTCGTTGCGTTCAAAACGCTGTATTCTATCCAACGCCAAATTTTGTGGTTCTTTAAAATTGCCCCTAAAACCGAGGACAAACCAACGGTTGCGGTATTCTTTCAAAAGCTGTGGATGGAAGTCAAAACGCTGGGCTTCTCGCGCTTTAAAGGATTGATAATCAATGGTAATGACCCATTTTTTAGATATGGCTTGATAGAGTGGCGCGAGGTGTTCGAGACCCACCAACAGCTCATTTTTTTCAAAATCCACGATAGGCGATTGCTGATTTTTACCGACAAAAATCTTATGTTCTAATCGCCCAATCATGCCATCTACTTCTTGAAAATGCGTAAATCCTTTGAATTGGCGCAATATATCTACCACTTCGCCGAGGGTCGAAAGGTCTTGCGTGGTGAGGGGAATATTGGTGATGCTATATTTAGGGTCTTCGTAAGTGTAGTATTTTTTATCCACCACGATGATGGGCGCGTTGTAGCCTAATTTTTCGGAGCGCATTATCTGAATATCCATTTGCACTGTCCGCACACTCACGCCTTTATCCATGCCTTCAAACTCGTAGAGGGCATCAGAACAAGCGTCCACTAAGGCTTCGAGCGTCCATTTGCGGTAGCGATTTTGCAAGCACGCATCAATGGTTTTGTAGCGAATTAAAGCGTTTTTATTGAGTGACATATTCTTTTAATTTTTCCTCATCTTTTAAAGATAAGTAGAAGTACATAATTATATGAGAAAAAACAAAATTGAGGTAAATAATTGATTATCAATTGGATACAACTTTAACAAAGTTCCAAACAGCGATTCCGCATATGGGCATTATGGTGGCATCGGAAGGGCGATTGAAATCGCCCGCTATTGATATTGACCACGAAA
>JAYVKQ010000711.1:0-8662 GCA_043768285.1 Saprospiraceae bacterium
AGATACTTAAATACAACATCGTATATCGGATTTGCTATTATCATGTGTAAATACAATTATGTACGACAAAGTAAACCTTTTTTTCTCATTTCGTGATTATTCTTTTGGAAATTCTTCATCATATCTGTATAGGGCTTTTACCATGTCAAATATTCGAAACCATATTTCAAATACTGAGGGGCTTTTTTTTATCTCAAATTTACTACCTTTGTCCTAACGATTAACTACATAACAATATTTTTTTTGTATAAAAACATACAGATATGGGTCTCTTTAAAAATAAAATTATATTGTATATCATTGTGATACCCCTCAGTATTTGGCTGCTTTTCGTAGGCTTTCGCAACGAAAGAGACCCCTATTGGTCTGAATTGGATACCCTTTTGACCAAAAAATTCTATACGCTTAAAGACGCGGGCGATTCGCTCACCATATTATACAATGACTTTCATAAGGTGCAAAATGTGCCCGATTCACAAATCATGCAATTGATTAGCAAGCCCTTTATGCCGACAATGGAGTTTTCAAAGCTGAAGGAATATTTTATGTTTTTTGATGATAAACGCAGCACCATTTTTTCGGCAGTGACGGGTAGCGGCAATACAACTTTGGTGGATAGAGTAGCGAACCTTATTGCCAGCAAACCAGAGCATAAAATGGTGATACTCTGCGCCCCACAATTTGATTTAGAATACAATAAAAAATATATTGGCAGATTTGAAGGCGACAAATTTGTTAAAGGCGATTTGTTGAAATTTTGGGATAAATGCAAGCAAAATCCCACAGAAAAGTTTGCCTGTGTGATGGATAATACCGACAAAATAAACCCTGAAACTTTCTTTGGTCCTGATATTTGGCAACACTTTGACGACCCCAAAATGCAGGTCATAATGGGAAAAGATACGATTACAAAACCCGATAATTTTTATTTGCTTTTTATAACCCAAACGGGCGTAGGGCAAAAAATTGAACTCACCAATGAGCATCTAAAACGTATGGGCGGTATGATAGAATTGCCTATTCATCCCAATGAGTTAATCATGGCTTTACGCGAGAAAAAGCAAGATGTTATTAGAGATTTGGCGAAAAAAAACAAAATACCGCCCCAAACGGAGGCTGTTCAAAAGGATATTGCTAAATTGCAAAATCAATTAAGCGCCTTATCAGATACGATACATATTAAAAAAATGGTCTATTTTTTTAAGCGCAGTAACGAGATGATATTTGAACGCTATTCGCACGGGCATCAAATAGGGCAGTGGAGCGATATTCGCAAAAACTTCCTTCCGAGCGAGTTTGACAATATAAAAAAAATATTCAAACAACACGTCAATGCCTATCACCCTGCTCAAGATTTGAAAGATGCTGATTTTGCCGATATTTTATATACTATCAACAACGATGGTGCAATACCGAATACAAGCCCAGTTTGGAAAACGTCTTCAAAACTAATGGAAATGGGCTTTGCCTCAGAGTTGGGTGTGGCAGGTAGTTTTGCCTTGATTTCGGGTATTGTGGGCTGGTTTTATTTTCGCAGAAGGCATTTGTATGTCAAGGATTTTACGGTACAGATATATCAATTGATTGATGATTTCGAAAATAAAAAGGTCAATTATGACGAAGCGCATACTAAAATCCAAAACATCAAACGTACATTCGACGACTTGGTTTTAGGTCAAAAAGTGAACTACAACGAAGCCGCTTTTTTTTATAGTTTTATTGAAGACAAAACCCGCTATATCGAAATTGCGCGAGAAATTAACGGCAGTTTTCTACGCCTAATGGACGTTTTCTTAGAAGATAACATATTGTCACAAGCGGAATATGATAAACTCAATCAGTTTTTGGAGGGTATGAAACATAAAATCAATACCCCTCAGTATATGGCGTATAAGGAGGAGATTGAGCGTGCTTATCAGAAGTTTGGGGAGAAGATATAATTATAATATTGTTGTATGCGAAATAAATAAATATAAAATTTTGTTTGTAAATATATTGAAATATAATTAGTTTTGTATTTGTAAACAAAACTCAATTATCTATGAAAAACGAACTACAAGTTTTAATTATAAAAAGGACATCACTCATAAAAATACTTGAAGTAATCCATCTTAATGAAAATGAATTTGTGAGAAGATTAGGTATTAAAGGTAAACAAATATATGTTGATGATATTCTTGATCAACTTAATTTTATTGATAAACAAATCGAACGATTAAAAGATGAAGAAAAATAAAATATTTGATAAGCATAATAAGAAACTATCCTCTATCAAAGGAGAAGATGCTCAACTGGCATTTCAAAAAGACTTTATGTTGAGTTTATCAAATGAAGATTTGATTACATATCTTAACACAACCAGAGACGATTTTTTTGAGAGTGTAAAAAAGGTTTTGGATAGCCCAACAACCACTAAAAGTGATATTTCTGAAGTGCAAAAAGGGTTAGATGAAATATACGCCCAAGCTATGCTTATGCAATCAAAAGGCATGAAGGCTGCAAAAGCAGCTTAATCAAAGCTCAATTCAAATTTTTTAAAATTATTTTAAAAAATTTGTTATTTCAAAAAAAGCCCATATCTTTGCCACAACAAAAGCGGTAACGCTATTTTCCGAAGAGGAGGTATTGACAAATACCTCCTCTTTCGTTTTTGAAATTTTTTAAATTAGAAGGATAAATATGCCAGCATATTATCCATTATCCATTATCCATTATCCATTGTAAATTATCCATTGTAAATTGTCCATTGTAAATTGTCCATTGTAAATTGTCCATTAGAATATATGCTTGAAAATAGAATAGAGGAGCTTTTGCTCGAAAAATTTAAAGAAGCCGAATATCAAGATTGCTTCATTATTGAAATTGCCATTACTAATAAAAATGTTGAAATTTCATTGGATGCTGACGCAGGTCTTGAAATCGGGAAATGCCAGCGCGTCAGTCGCCACATCGAACATTGGTTGGATACGGAGGGGGTGTTGGGTGAAGAATATACGATTGAAGTATCCTCGCCCGGTGTATCGCGCCCGTTGGTGTATCCGCGTCAATATCCAAAACACGTTGGTCGCTTTTTAGATGTTACAAATAGGGACGGGGTGCTGATTGAAGGCGAATTGAAAGCCGTTGACAATCAAGGCATTACGCTCGAATTTGAAACGATTAGGAAAGAAGGTAAAAAGAAAATAAAAGAAATGCAGCAAGTCGTTATTCCTTTTGATAAAATACAAACGGCTTTGGTGCAAGTTAGATTTTAAGGAGAATAGAGATTAATTGATAATATAGTTTTTGTGCATTGCTTTTATATCCGAAGGGCGATTGAAATCGCCCCCTATTGATGAGTTAAAGTGGTAAAATAAATCGCCCTTCGGATGCCGCCACAATGTACAGAAGCGGAAACTTTACAATCACACAATCACATAATTTATAAATAGTAACAACCATGATGAATTTAGTTGATTCATTCGCGGATTTTAAGGCGGGGAAAAATATTGACCGACCTGCCTTATTGCGCGTTTTGGAGGACGTGTTTCGGACGTTGATTAAGAAAAAATATGGTACTGACGAAAACTTTGATGTTATCGTCAATGCCTCGCGTGGTGATTTGGAACTTTGGCGGGTGCGTTCAGTCGTACCAGATGGTGAAGTGACAGATGAACGTGCGCAAGTTTCTTATTCTGAAGCCAAATTGATTGACCCATCTTATGACATTGATGATGAATGTTATGAGCAATTGGGTCTCGAAGAATTTGGTCGCCGTGCTATCCAAGCTGCCCGTCAAACCTTGATTTCGAGGATTATGGACTTGGAAAAAGACGATATTTACAAAAAATACACCGAGCGCGTGGGCGATTTGGTGATTGGCGAGGTCAGCCAAGTATTGAAAAAAGAACTCTTGATTTTGGACGACAATACGGGTAACGAGGTAGTCCTTCCAAGAACCGAAATGATACGGGGCGACTTCTACCGCAAGGGTGATGGTGTGCGTGGTATCATTAAGAAAGTAGAAATGAAAAACTCTACGCCTGTCATCATCATGAGCCGCACGGACGAGGAGTTTTTGTCAAAACTATTGGAACAAGAAGTGCCCGAAATTGAAGATGGCGTTATTACCATCAAAAACATCGTGCGTATTCCAGGCGAGCGTGCGAAAATCGCGGTTGAAAGTTTTGATGATCGCATTGACCCTGTTGGGGCGTGTGTCGGTATGAAAGGAGCGCGTATTCACGGTATTGTCCGCGAGTTGCGCAACGAAAATATTGACATCATTAACTATACGACCAACCTACCTTTATTTATACAACGCGCCTTGACACCTGCCAAAGTGAGTGGGGTAGAGGTGGATATGGAAACCAAACGCGCTTCGGTGATGCTCAAAGGCGACCAAGTGTCGTTGGCGATTGGTAAAGGGGGGACAAATATCAAATTGGCGAGTAAATTAACAGGCTTCGAAATTGACGTATTCCGCGACGACGAAGAACAAGAAATTGACGACGTTGATTTGGACGAATTCAGAGACGAAATTGAAGGCTGGATTATTGACGAATTCAAGAAAATCGGTTGCGATTCTGCGCGTGACGTACTACTTCTATCGAAAGAAGAAATTGTACGCCGTACCGAATTGGAAGAAGAAACGGCTGCCGAAATTCTCAGAATTTTATCTTCTGAATTTGAAGAGTAATCCTTTTTCTTCTTTTTTATATACCTTTAAGCCACCAAACTTTACGGAGTTTGGTGGCTTTTTTAATATTTAGCTGTCAAATATTCCCAAAAATGCTGTCATTGCGAGCGCAGCGAAGCAATCTGTGGGAATATGTCGAATATTGTACCGTTAAAAATATCGAATATGTGCCACAGGTTGCTTCGTCGTACCTCCTCGCAATGACAGTTTTGGGGAATATTTGACAGCTTCACTATCAATTTTTAAATGGAGAATATCATTCTACAAAAATCAAACGGCATCGCCACCATTACCTTCAATCGCCCACAGGTTTTCAATGCTTTCGATAAAGCGATGCGCGACGAAATGTTAGGTGCATTAGACGATTGCCAAAACGATGCAACCGTGCGCTGTGTGCTCATCACGGGCGCGGGTAAAGCCTTTTGTTCGGGAACGGATATAGCGGAAATATCAAGCGACAATCCGCCGTCATTTGAGGCGATATTAGATGGCGGGTATAATGCTATTGTCTTGAAAATCAGGCATTTAGAAAAGCCAGTCGTGGCGGCAGTAAATGGCGTAGCGGCAGGTGCGGGGGCTAATTTGGCATTGGCTTGTGATATTGTGATTGCTCATGAAAATGCTAAATTTATCCAATCGTTTACAAAAATTGGATTGATACCAGATAGTGGTGGCACATGGCTTTTGCCCCGTTTAGTCGGTTTTGCAAAGGCAAGTGCTATGATGCTTTTGGGTGAAAGCATATCTGCCAAAGACGCTGAAACACTGGGTATGATATATAAATGCGTCCATACTGAGGGGTATGCTGATTTTGTAAATCAAATCACAACACAATTAGCCAATATGCCCACCCAAGCATTAGCCTTAACAAAACTGGCTATCAATGCTTCCTTATTTGAAGGCTTAGAAAATCAATTATTGAAAGAAACTCAATGGCAAGGTAAGTCGGGTTCAACGGCGGATTATAAAGAAGGTGTAACGGCTTTTTTAGAAAAACGGCAGCCGAAATTTGAAGGGAAATAGAAAAAAACACATAATTTATCCACATTTTAAAGAAAAATTCGTCACAACGTTGTAAAAAACCTATTTTTGCAGCATTGTAAAAACGCACTATCGAACACACTGTAATTTTTTATATTTAAGAGGAGACATGGCTGCAAAAAAATCTATATTCGGTGATGACCCACGGATGCCAAAGCTGTTGGGCGTATTTTTAATATTTTTGGCTTCGTATCTTTTCATCGCCTGTTTTTCATATCTTTTTACGTGGAAAGATGACCAAGATAAAGTCATTCACTTTTCCTTTGAACTCATCACAGAAGACATTGAGGTATCGAACTGGTTGGGGCGATTGGGCGCAATTGTGTCCCATTTCGTTATGTACACTTTGTTTGGTGCACCATCTTTTCTACTGATTTACCTATTATTTCAATATGGTTTGGGCATTTTGAACGAAATTCCTTTGGGTCGTTTCGTCACACGCCGCCGTACAACTTTGATATGGATGGTGAGCCTATCTATATTAATGGGCTTTATTTTTTACACAGCAGAGTTTCCGTGGGGTGGTAATTTTGGTCGAGCTATCAGCGAATGGATGATGAATTTTGTCGGCGTTTTGGGTATGATAGTTTTGATGCTTTTCATCACAGCTTTCCTTATTATTTGGACATACAACCCTAACCTACAAGGCTTAACGTGGAACAACGCGCTTACCCAATTGAAGGAAGCCATTATGAGCCTTTGGGATGAACGCTACCGCAACGAAACGTTCTCAACAAAGCGTTTTACAGTTTTACCGAAGGATAAAACGGGTAAAAAAGATATAGTTGCTACCTTAGAAGATGAAAGCGTGAGCCTCGCACCTATGAAAGCGGGTGAGCGCAATATGATTGAAGAAGCTCTGGATTTACCCCCCTCAGTCACGGCGGGTAAAACGTTGCTTGACGAGGGTTCTTTGGACGAATTTGTGTTGAATACAGCACGTTCTACACCACAAAACCAGCGTGTGATTGATACCCAATTAGAAATTGAAGAAACAGCAACGGCAGCGACCCCCTCAGTATCTGACGATATTCAGAGTGTGGAGGAGTTGCCAAAACCTGCGGGCAGTGGTGTACAAGGCGATTTATTTAAAGAAAAAAGCTATGGCGATATATCCACGCCTTATGACCCAACGCTTGATTTATCGGGTTATGAATATCCTGTTTTGCCACTTTTGGATAATTATGAAGACCAAAAAGTAGAAATTGACCGCTCTGAACTTGAACAAAATAAAGACCAAATCATTGAGACACTTTTGAATTATAAAATCGAAATTGTCAAAATCCGCGCGACTATTGGTCCAACCGTTACGCTTTACGAAATCGTCCCTGCGGCGGGTGTGCGTATTTCGCGTATCAAAAACTTGGAAGATGATATTGCTTTGAGCCTTGCCGCTTTGGGTATTCGTATTATTGCGCCGATACCCGGGCGTGGTACAATTGGTATTGAAGTACCAAACAAGAGTAAGCAAATAGTGTCGTTACGAGAGGTTTTATCAAGCGAAAGGTTCAGACGCACGGACATGGATTTGCCGATTGCGCTTGGAAAAACCATCAATAATGAGGTTTTTGTAGCGGATTTGGCAAAAATGCCCCACTTATTGATAGCGGGTGCAACGGGTCAAGGTAAGTCGGTAGGTATCAATACGGTCTTGTGTTCTTTGCTCTACAAAAAGCATCCTTCACAACTCAAATTGGTTTTGATTGACCCTAAAAAAGTAGAATTGTCGCCTTATGCGAAGATAGAAAATCACTTTTTAGCGTACCTACCTGACCAGTTAGAGCCGATTATTACGGACACCACTAAGGTAGTTCAAACGCTCAATTCCCTCTGTATCGAGATGGATAAGCGGTACGATTTGTTGAAAAAAGCCCAAGCACGGAATATTAAAGAATACAACGAGAAATTTGTTTCTCGCAGACTTAATCCTGAAAAAGGTCACGACTACCTACCATTTATTGTGTTAGTTATTGACGAATTTGCGGATTTGATAATGACGGCAGGCAAAGAAGTCGAACTGCCTATCGGGCGTTTGGCGCAATTGGCGCGTGCCGTGGGTATTCACTTGATTATTGCTACCCAACGTCCTTCGGTGAATATCATTACAGGTGTTATCAAGGCAAATTTCCCAGCGCGTCTGGCGTTTAAAGTGACCGCAAAAGTGGACTCGCGCACTATTTTGGATACATCGGGTGCGGAGCAATTGATAGGGCGTGGCGATATGCTTTTGGCTTCTGGTTCGGATGTAATTCGCTTGCAATGTGCCTTTGTAGATACGCCCGAAGTGGAGCGCGTTATTAATTTTATCAGCGAACAGCCGGGCTATCCGCAGCCGTTTTTCTTACCTGAATACCATATGGAAGGGTCTGATAGCAATGCCCCAGGGGCAGTAGATTTGAATGACCTTGATGATATGTTGGAAGATGCTGCCCGTTTGGTGGTTCAAAACCAACATGGTTCTACATCTATGATACAACGCCGATTGAAATTAGGCTACAACCGTGCAGGGCGTATTATGGATCAAATGGAAGCATTGGGTATTGTTGGGCAAAACGAAGGGTCGAAACCGCGTGAGGTATTATATCACGATGAACAGGAATTGATACGTTATTTGCAGGAAATAAGAGGACGGAAGCATTGATATGTAGGGACAAAGTCGATCATTGAATTGATTCAGCAATTCCGAATTTGGATATTATGGAGGCACCTAAAGGGCGATTGGAACTGACCGTTGTTGATATTGACCATAAAAACCCATCAATAGCGGGCGATTTCAATCGCCCTTCCGATGTGTAAACCAATAAACAAATACCTTTTTGGCAACATATGGAATTGCAGATTAGGTAAGTAGGTAGATGTAAATAATCGATAATTTTATTTTTCATAATATACTGATAATGAATACATTACAAGTCGTACATCGTATATCTATTATCGTACATC
>JAYVKQ010000712.1:0-3900 GCA_043768285.1 Saprospiraceae bacterium
ACTCTGTGACACCTTTCTTATTTTTTCACAAATGCCTTTTCTCCAATCAGCCGCCCCTGTTTATCCAAAATAAAAGCAAAATAAACACCTTGCGCCCAATTATTTAGAACAATAGAAATATTATTTTGATGTATAATATTTTGATAATAAACAGATTGCCCTTGTGCGTTGATGATTTGAAGATATATGCCCTCGTGTTTTTCTTTCAAAATATCTATATGTAGCCTATCCGAAACAGGGTTGGGATATAGCGTAAATTCAATTTTTTCTATAGCATTTTCTATTAAACCCACCGTCTGGGGATTGAATTTATATTGCACATTGAGAATATTATCCAGCGAATCGCTTTCGATAACCATCAAAGGTTGGGGTATTAAATTGCTCCAAAAATACGTATAAAAACGCTGATTGCGAAACGGCTCAGTTAGCCCCGCCAAGACGAAAGTGGTGACATCTTGCCATGCCTTTGCACCATATTTTATTTCTACTTTGGCTTTGGTTTTTTCCTTGCGGCGTTCTCTGATAACAGGATAATTTCCATCAGGTAATTCCAAAATTCCCCACGCATCTATGGTATCATACCGCACCCAATCGGAGGTAATACGAACGGAATCGGGTACTAAAAACGGCGATGTGCGCAAAAGCGAATCGGGTGCGAGTGTTGAGGGAAAAGCGGACATAAATCCCGCATTGTGCATATGCGTATCGCCCATCCGCAAAGGGGCGCGTCGGTCTTGAACGGGTGTGTGCAGATATAAGGGATTGCGGATAAAGTAGCCTTGAAACGAAAACCCTTTTGAGCCTATCAAAGTCATAAGCGTATCCGTTTTGCGGTAAAAAGGAATGGCTTTGTTGCTATCGGCGGGGAAAGTCAGATTGCCAGATGGAAACAAAGCAATCCCCTCCCTATTTGGCTTCGCAAAGCGTTGTGTATCAATCGTTTGCGGCAATAAATTTTTATATATCCATCGTTGATTGCCGCCTTTTGGCGTAAGGCGAATGGTATTATTATTGGCATTTTTTGCCATTGCGATATAGGCAATGGTTGCCGTATCGGGAAAAATATTTCTAACAATGGTGTCTTGCGCAAGTGTTTTATGCGCTATACATAAGCATAGGATTACGGCTAATATTTTCATTATCTCGTTTCGGGGGAGAGCTATAAGAATGTGGTTTTTGAAAATTCATTTGCAAATTAAAGCATTTTTCAGCAATGATGCTAAAAAAAATATTAGCATTATATTGTATTTGTATAGGCTTGATACAGCAATTCTCACTATTAACGTTTTTTTTAATACCCCCTCAGTATTTATAATGTTTTAAGCGCACGGGTTTACGAAATCTTTAAGATTTCGTAAACCTTGTTGCAAATTCGGCTTTCATATAAATATTTGATTTAGTAGCGAGAATTGCTGATTGCTGAACTTGAAATTCAATAATGTTTCTCTATTAGCCAATACGGATTCTCATTAAACCGCACAAAATCGGCATTAAGCTGATTGAGGAGGAGCTGTATTTCAGTTTTTGTCTCATTGGTTAAGGGATAATATTCCTTGTTTATATCAGTGGGTGGTTGGCTTTTTTCTAATCGTACATTGAGATAAGCAATGAGTTTACTGCATATTGTTGCTTGCCCTGTAACGATTAAATCATTTAACCTTTCATTTTTGATGGTTTCTTTATCCGTAAACCACAAGGTCGTTTTCATTTTGTTGGCTTTTAAGACAACCTTTTTTAGCGCAATAGAAACGCCCACAACATTGGGTGAAACCTCGATTTTTGACCCGTTTTTAGGTAAGTGGTATATCAAATTGGAGCAGGTTCTAAATGCCCAATCTTTATCTTCATCGTAGGTTTTGTCGTAGTGCAAATGGCGTATGCGTTCTAAAAACACCGTTCCAAACAATTGCATAAGTGCATTCATTCTAATGCGTATCAATCGCCAAAGCGTGCTTATATTGATATTAAATAATATTTTTAAGTCCTTAATCAACTGAGGGGTCTCTTGTCCGAGTGTTCCTTTTATGATTTTTTTTACATAAAATTGAACACTCAAATAGACTACGACAAATAGTGTTGATAGGGTAATGACGATACCCATTGCAAACGCAAGCCATTTTGAAGAAAAGTATAACAATAAAAGAACTGCCCCTATTAAAACACCTAAAACGCCAATAAAATAATTGAAAAGGCTCAATTTGCCCCAAATCGTAGGAGGTTTTGTTGTTTTTATTCTCTCCAATGTCATTTCTTTGCGCACGTCCGAAATGATATATGTGCCAATAAAATAGCCCGTTTCTTTAGCCAATCTTTTCTCTGCCAGCCACATACTTTCAATGCCTTGATTGTCGGCAATACCGCCATCCATAAGCCGTAATTGCTTAGGATACCAGGTTTTATTTTTTATAAAATCTTCTGTATTATCGAGAAAATCATGCGGGAAAATCATCGGCTCAAATCCGCCAGGAAAACAACTGGATGCGGCGACTATATCACCCAAACGGAGGTCTTTTGCATTCTTTTCAGATACCCTATGTTCTTTATTACCGATGATACCCGTTGCCGAAACTTGAAATCGAAACGGTTTTGCTGTTTCTATATTGGTCGTATTGAACATAAATTCAACTTTCGTAGCCTCATTATAGGCAAGTAAGGTATCAAAGTGAGCACCCTTAAACAGTTCAGATTGATATATTGTGGCACACGCATTGATAAGGTTTTTGGATTTGTAGGGGAATGCCCAATTGTTAGGCGTATTGAGCATCTTGAAAGCCTCATCCATCAATTTTTTATCCGCCAAAAAAGCATACAGTTCTTTATAAAATGTCTCAAAAGGTTCATCTTTTGCCAAACTCAAGGCATAGCGCATACCCGTGATAGTGCCACCAGAGATGGTAGAAATCAATTTGACCCGATGAAGGAGAGTTTCGTCACCCAAACGTAAGGTATGTAAATAGGATAAAACGCCCAAATTGTAGGCGGCTGCACGATAACCACCGCCCGAAAAGGATATAGCGATGTTATGTAGGGGTTCAGTTGTTTTCATAATGGTATATTTCTTAATTATCTTCTTAACAAAGATATTCAAGGAAATTGGATTTTGTAAAAATTACTGAGGGGTATCGAAAATAAACAAGCTATTTTTCTTTTTTATCTTTTTCCATTTGCGCTCTAATTGATGCTACAAAATCTTGAGGTACTGCTAATAACAAAGCAATATAGGCATTATCAAAATCGGAATTACTGATAAGTGACTGAACACTAACCCGCTTACCTTCCAATACGCCTTCGCGTTTGCCCTCTTGTTTACCCTCTTGTTTGCGTTCAACATATAAAGGGTCTTGAGAAATGTCTATCAACTTAAATATATTTGCTATAATTTTATCTATTGTGGGTTGCAATTTACGAATATTTGATAACACGCGCAACTGTGCGTAGTATTTTTCTCTTGCAGCATCTGTTTTTGTTAGTTTTTTTAAGCGTTCAGCTATTTTTAGGCTTATTGTTTCGGGGTCTTCTCCTTCAAAGTTCGCTAAAATTGAAAACACTACCGTTTCAGGATTTTTTGCCAACAAAAACTGTTGATAAGGAATATTCTTTAGAATTATCACATTATATTTGAAAGATAGTACGCGAGGTGTCAGATGTTTTCAAAGCAACTGACACCTAACTACCCCTCAGTATTTTTGCTGTTTTGCAACGATTTCTAATATGTGAAGCTATACGAATAAAATATGCTGACACGAATAAGACGAATTTTAAAGTCGAATTTTTTCTAATTTAGATGTAATGATTTAGGGTTTGGCGAATTCAATATTCAAGTGCAACAGGTTAATAAATCGTTTTTTAGTAATAAAGTCTCAAAAGGCGAATAAAAATCGAGTGTTTTTCTGGGTCTAT
>JAYVKQ010000713.1:0-2066 GCA_043768285.1 Saprospiraceae bacterium
CCCCTCGTAGTTGTACTTATTGCTGCCAGTGCTATCAGCTATTTTGTATTTAAAAAATATAAATCTGATAAAGACAAAAAAATAGCTCAGCAACAGCAACAAGCCGATGCCCAACGCCGTCAAGAAGTTGAATTGCTAAACAACGAAATGGCGCATCGGGTGCGTAATAATTTGAATAGAATGTATCATTTACTCAAACTACAAAGCAAGCAAATTACCAACGATGAAGCCAAATCTATTCTACAAGATGGCATTGACCGCATACAAGCTATGTCATCTCTGCATACCCATTTGAGCGAACAAAAGGGGAAAGAAGTGCTGCACATGGCGCACTATATTGAAGCCTTGTGTCCAATGTTAAAAAAATCTTATGCTGTTGAATTACCTAATTTGGCTTTTGATGTTAAAATTGAAAACACGATAATTCTCTCCGAAGATATGGGCAGCCACGTTGGTCTTTTGGTAAGTGAGTTAATTACCAACTCCATCAAGCACGCTTTTGAACTACAGCCTAACCCACATATCAGTATTCAATTAACGGAAAAAGGTAATATATTACACCTTTCATATGCTGATAATGGCACAGGTATGCTGCAAAATGCGCCTAAAAACGACAATACATTGGGCATGACACTCATTAGAGGGGTGGCTCAAAAGTTCAATACGACGATACATTTTGAAAACCAAAATGGCTTACGTGCCAGTATGGCATTTGATAAATAAACTGGATATGCAACTGTAGTGTCGAATTTATGTCGTGTGCAATAGAGTTTGATACCAAATATGTGCATTAATGTTTGCGAAAAACCCGAAGGGTTTGAATGTGAATAACCCTCGATGCAATCGGGGGGAGTGTGCAGCAACACTCGTTTCAAACCCGAAGGGTTTGAATGTGATAATAACCAAAAGGACGTTAAAATTCAAACCCTTCGGGTTTGTAGCAAATTGCTCTATTTGCGCCCCCCGAATGCATCGAGGGTTATTCACATTCAAACCCTTCGGGTTTGTGCAAATTTTATTGCGCTTGTTTAGTATCAAACTCTATTGGGCACGACATTTATTCGACACCGCACAATGTGTCGAATAAATTCGACACTACTTTTGACAGATATAATTTTCTAACATTCTAAAAAACAAAATTAATGGACTTTCTCAAAATTTTAATCATTGAAGACGATACTCTTTCCGCAGTGGGTTTAAAGAATATTCTTGATAATTTGGGTTATGCCAACACCTTCATTGCCAATGATGAAGCCCAAGCTTATGAGATATACATGGATGAAGAACTCGATTTAGCCATAGTGGATATTCATTTGGGTGACAATAAAAAAGACGGTATTAGCATCGTTGAAAAATTCAATAAAAAAGGCAAAATGCCCATTATTTACTTGACGGCATATGGTTATAGAACTTTTAGAGAACGGGTTAAAGAAACAGATTTTGTTGATTATTTGGTAAAAGCCAATTATAATGAAGAACAATTGGAAATAGCTATTGATAAAGTTTTGAAGCTATTTAATGCTCAAAATACTGAGGGGGGTATCATTTACGAAAAAATAGATACCGTTTATGCGCGTAAAAATGCTTTTAACCGCATTGCTTTCCATTTATATTCAGAAGAAAAAATTATTGATATTGATGATATTGCCTATTGTGAAGCTGTTGGCAAACACACGCACGTGTATCTTAAAAAATCCAGCCCTAACAAAGAACACGATTTGAAAGCCATTATTAATTTAGGTGAATACGAAAAGCGATTAAACGAAGCCATTGGTTTTGTGAGGGCAAGTCAAAAGTATTTAATCAATATGGATTTTATTGACAAATACCAACACCACAACAGGCTCATTGCGTTAAAAAACGGGGTAGTGCTGAATGCCGCCGTCGAAGGAAGTAAGCGTGTAAGGCGGTTTCTCATTGACCGTTTCGGCATTGATATTGGAGAACAGTAAAGCCGTTTTTAATTATGAACTGATTGCGATATAACTAATTGATAATCAATTAACTATTTTTTTTCTTGAGTAGCCTTAGAGTAAACTAAGTTATTGATTATTAGGCTTTTAGAT